>JAEZSJ010000268.1 GCA_023443985.1 Verrucomicrobiota bacterium
GCCGAGCACCTCGGCCGCTGCATCTACGAGGGCATCTGGGTCGGCCCCGACTCGTCCATCCCGAACACCAAGGGCTATCGCAACGACGTGCTCGCCGCGCTCAAGCAGCTCCAGGTCCCGCAACTGCGCTGGCCCGGCGGCTGTTTCGCCGACGAGTACCACTGGCGCGACGGCATCGGCCCGCGCGAGAAGCGCCCGTCGATCTTCAACTCCCACTGGGGTGGCGTCGTGGAGAACAACCACTTCGGCACGCACGAGTTCCTCGACCTCTGCGAGATGCTCGGGATCGAGCCGTATGTGTGTCTCAACGTCGGCAGCGGCACCGTGCAGGAGGCGATGGAGTGGGTCGAGTACATGACCTCCCCCGCCGACTCGCCCATGGCCAACCTCCGCCGCGCCAACGGCCGGGAGAAGCCCTGGCGCGTGCCGTACGTCGCCGTGGGCAATGAGAGCTGGGGCTGCGGCGGCAACATGCGCGCCGAGTTCTGCGCCGACAATTTCCGCCGCTACAACACCTTCGTTAAGAACTATTCCGATACACGGATCCAACGCATCGCCTGCGGCGCCAGCGGCGGCGACTACGACTGGACCGAGAAGATGATGATGATCGCCGGCCCGCAGATGGACGGCCTCGCCCTCCACTACTACACCCTGCCCACCGACAGCTGGAAGGGCAGCAAGGGCGCCGCCACCGGCTTCGGCGAGGACCAGTACTTCTCCGCGCTCAAGTACACCCTCCGCATGGAGGAGCTCCTCACCAGGCACATCGCGATCATGGACAAGTACGATGCGGAGAAGAAGGTCGACATGGTCGTCGACGAGTGGGGCATCTGGACCGATGTCGAACCCGGCACCAACCCCGGCTTCCTCTACCAGCAGAACACGATCCGCGACGCCCTCCTCGCCGCCCTCAACTTCAACATCTTCCACCGGCACGCCGAGCGCGTCACGATGGCCAACATCGCGCAGATGGTGAACGTCCTCCAGGCGATGATCCTCACCGACAAGGAGAAGATGATCGTCACCCCGACCTACCACGCCTTCGAGATGTACAAGGTGTTTCATGACGCGACCTCCCTGCCCGTCAACCTCGTCGCGCCGGAGTACACCTTCGGCACCGACAAGATTCCGGCTGTGAGCGCCACCGCCGCGCGCGGCAAGGACGGCAAGGTCTATGTCGCCCTCGTGAACGTGCTGCCCAACGAGGCGGCCACCGTCTCCACCACGTTCGTCGGGCTCGCCGCCGCGGGGGCGAAGGGGCGGATCCTCACCGCCCCGACCATGGATGCGCACAACACGTTCGCCGCTCCGCACAACGTGCAACCCGCCGCCTTCACCGGCGCGAAGGTCGCGGACGGCAAGCTCGCCGTGACCCTCCCGGCCAAGTCGCTCGTGGTGCTCGAACTGCAGTAGGCTCCGGCATCGTATCCCTGTTCCATCTACAGGCGGCGTCCCACGCGGGCGCCGCCTTTTTTTTGTCCCGTCGAAAGTCCCGGTGGAGGACCATGTCGGTCCCTCCGCAATCCCCCGGCACCCCCGCGCGGTCTGGGTCCCCTGCCCGCCCGACGGCTCCGCCCAGGTTCACCGACGGGGCAACGTCGCCCCGTCGAACCAGGTGCCCTCCACCAGCGTGGAGGTGGGAAACGGCGGCAGCCCCGTCTTGTTCAGCTGGAGCTGGCCGGCGAGCAGATCGATCGCGAGCTCCCCGACCTGCTCGCAGTTGTGGCGCATCCCCGCGACCTTCCCGTCCGTGTCGGAGAGGAAGATGTCGGCGAACCCTACCGCTCGCGGCACCTTGACCTCGAGCTGCTCCAGTTGCGGGAGCAACGCGGGCCCGAAGCCGAGCACGGCGTCCGGCCGGCAGTCGTCCAGCCAGCGGCGGAGATCCGTCAACGGAACCCGTCCTCCCCACTTCTCGTCGGGCGGCGGTTCCGTCTTCTCGATGAACAGCACCGGCAGAAGCGCCCCGGCCGGCTGGGCCTGCACGGCCTCGCCGTACCCGCTCGTCAGCCCGCCGTCCACGCCATGGTCCCAGTCGCGGTGGACCACTAGGCCCGGCCGCCGGTAGCCCGCGGCGAACACCTGCCGCACCGCGCGCCGCACGATCGAACGCTGGTCGTTGGTCACGATGTGCAGCTGCGGCTCGTGGGGATAGTAGTCGATCTTCACCGCCGAGAGCCGCGACCAGTCGAGGTCCAACCGCTCGTCGCGATCGAAGCGTTGGGACGCAAGCACCACCCCGGTGATGCCGCGCGCATGCAGGATGTCGCCCAGGCGCCGGCCGCTCAGCTGCGGCTCCCCGAGCCAGAAGTGCTCCAGTTGGAACCCGAGCGCCGTCGCCCGGGCCTCCGCACCACGGTGGAACGCCGCGTGCGCCGGGAACGATTTCCACACCCACCGCGAGTCCCAGTTGGTGACATAGCCGAGCGTCTGGACCGTCCGGCTCTGCCGCAGGTTCTTCCGGTACGCCATCAAAGCCCGCAGGTTCGGGTCGGGCCGATAGCCCATCTCATCGGCGAGCCGGCGGATCCGCTCACGGGTGCGCTCGGGCAGGCTCGGATGGTTCCGGAGCGCCAGCGAAACCGTGGTGACATGCACGCCGGCCCGCTTGGCGATCTGCGCCATGGTGACTACTTCGTTCATGGGGTTGGCGGAAACGTAGAAACCGCCCCCGCCGCTGCGATGCAAATCCGCAGCCCCGCCCTCCGCCGACCCGCCGGCCCGATCCTGCGGCGATCGGACGGTTGGACCCCGGTCGGATTGCGCCGCCCCGGCCCGATCGCATCTTGTCGCCATGCTCCGCCCCTCCCCCCGCCCCGGTTTCACCTGGCTCGCCGCCGCCCTGCTCGTCGCCCTCGTCCTCCCGGCGCAAACCGACGCCGCCCCGCCCACCGGTGTGCTCGCCCCCAAGCCGCTCTACCGCGACCCCGTGTTCGACGGCGCAGCCGATCCCATCGTCGTCTGGAATCCGCAGGCCGCCCGCTGGTGGATGTTCTACACCAACCGGCGCGCCAACCAACCGGGGCTCTCCGGCGTCGCCTGGGTGCACGGCTGCCGCATCGGCATCGCCGAGTCCGCGGATGGCGCCACCTGGTCCTATCTCGGCACCGCGGAGATCGCACTGCCCCCCGAGATCGGCGGCGCGGAGCCCACCCACTGGGCGCCAGACATCGTCACCGCTGCCGATGGGACCCACCACATGTTCCTCACCGTGGTCCCCGGCGTGTTCGAGGACTGGCGACACCCGCGCACCATCGTCCACCTCACCAGCACCGACCTGCGCACCTGGGGCGACCCGCGACCGCTCACCCTCGCCTCCGACCGCGTGATCGACGCCTGCGTGCGCCCTCTGCCTTCCGGCGGCTGGCGCCTGTGGTACAACAACGAACGCGACGGTAAATCCACCTACCATGCCGACAGCCCCGATCTCGTGACCTGGACCGACCGCGGCAAGTGCACCGATGTCACCGGCCGGCCGGGCGAGGGGCCGTTCGTCTTCACGTGGCGCGGCCGCCATTGGATGATCATCGACCTGTGGAAGGGGCTCGCCGTCTTCCGCTCCGATGACATGGAGAAGTGGACACCGCAACCGGACGACCTGCTCGCGCACCCCGGCACCGGCACCGACGACGGTGTGAACGGCGGCCACGCCGGCGTCGTCGTGCGCGGCGACCGCGCCTATCTCTACTACTTCACCCATCCCGGCCGCGCCGGCACCATCCGGCCCGAGGACAAGGACTCGCTCGAGCAGCGCCGCAGCTCGATCCAGGTGGTCGAACTCCACGAGCAGGACGGCCGCCTCTCCTGCGACCGCGACGCTCCGACCTACGTCCACCTCACGCCGTGAGGTGCCGGTCCCCGTGGGGCCGCTCTCCGAACCGGACTCCCACGGCGCAGCGACCACACGCTCGCACCTTCCGCCCAACCCGACCGGTCGACGACCGGTCCCACCTCGCCGCTCCGCGCAACATGCCCCGCCTCCCCCTCGCCCATCGCCTCGCCCAGTTCGTCCTCTTCAGCCTCCTCGCCCTCGCGCCGGCGCAGCCGCTCCGCGCCGGATCGTTGCAGCTCGCCGCCACGCCCGCGCCCGCAGACTTCCCGCTCGTTGTACCCGGTTCTCCATCACTCCTGCTCATTGAGCCCGGGCTCGATCCCGCTGTCGCCCGCGCCGCCGACGATCTCGCCGCCGACCTCGCCCGGGTCACCGGCATCGCGCCCTCCCGCGGCGCCGCACCGCCTTCCGCGGCCCGCGCCGTCGTGTTGGTCGGCATCGCCGACCGGAGCCCGTTGCTCGACCGTCTCGCCGCGGCCGGGAGGATCGACCTCGCCCGCCTGCGCGGCACCTGGGAGAGCTTCGCCATTCAGGTCGTCGACCGGCCATTTCCCGGGATCGACCAGGCGCTCGTCATCGCCGGCAGCGACCGTCGCGGCGCGATCTACGGACTCTATGAGCTCTCGTCGACGATCGGCGTGTCGCCCTGGCATTGGTGGGCCGATGTGCCGCCGCAGAAGCGATCATCGCTCCATCTCGCGGCGGGCACCCATCACTTCGGCCCGCCCTCGGTGAAATATCGCGGCATCTTCCTCAACGACGAGGACTGGGGTCTCCAGCCCTGGGCCGCGCAGACATTCGATCCCGCGTACGGCGACATCGGTCCCAATACCTACGCAAGAATCTTCGAGCTGCTCCTGCGCCTGAAGGCCAACACCCTCTGGCCCGCGATGCACGAGTGCACCGCTCCCTTCAACGCCGACCCCGCCAACGCCCGCCTCGCCGAGGACTACGGCATCGTCATGGGCTCCTCCCATGCCGAGCCGATGCTGCGCAACAACGTCCGCGAGTGGACCGCCCCGAAAGAACAGTACAACTACGTCACTAACCGCGACGGCGTCCTGCGCTATTGGGAGGAACGCGTCGCGGCCAACGCCGCCTACGAGTCCATCTTCACCCTCGGCATGCGCGGCATCCACGATTCCCACATGGTCGGTCCCACGACCGACGCCGAACGCATCGCCACCCTCGAGCAGATCTTCGCCGACCAGCGCGCGCTCATCGCCCGGCACGTCGCGCCCGCCGTCGAGCGCGTGCCGCAGATCTTCTGCGCCTACAAGGAGGTCCTCGACCTCTACCGCCGCGGCCTCCGCGTGCCCGACGATGTGACGATCGTCTGGCCCGACGACAACTTCGGCTATGTGCGCAACTTCGCCTCCGCGGCCGAGCGCGCGCGCGCCGGCGGCTTCGGCGTGTATTACCATCTATCCTACCTCGGCCGGCCGCTCTCGTATCTCTGGTTGTGCACGACCCCGCCCGCATTGATCTGGGAGGAGATGCGCAAGTCGTACGACCTCGGCGCCGACCGTCTCTGGATCGCCAACGTCGGCGACCTCAAACCCGCCGAGATCCCCACCTCGTTCTTCCTGGAGATGGCGTGGGACATCGACCGCTGGCGCGCCGACAACCTCGACACGTTCCTGCACGACTGGGCCACCCGCACGTTCGGACCCGCCAACGCCCTCGCCATCGCCGACCTGCTCGCCGACTACTACCGGCTCAACTTTCCGCGCAAGCCCGAGCACCTCCAATGGTGGCTGCCCAGGGAGCCACACCGGCCCAGCGATCTCACGCCCGCCGAGGTCGATGCGCGCCTCGCCGCCTTCGCCGCCCTCCAGCGCCAGGTGCGCACGGTTCGCGCGATGATTCCCGAGGAGCAGCTGTCCGCCTTCGCCCAGCTCGTCGGTTATCCGGTCGTCGGATCCGCCTTGGCGAACGAACGCTACTTCGAGGGAGAGCGCGGCAACCTCGCCGCCGCGTGCGCCGCCCATGCCGCCTTGGAGGCACTGAACCGGGATTTCAACGAACGCCTGACCGACGGAAAATGGCGCGGTTTCCTGAGCCTCGAGCCGGCCGATGCACAGTGGTCCTCCATGCGCATCGCCCCGTGGGCGCCGCCGCCCGCCGCCGCCTCGTCTCCCCGCGGCGAGTCGTCCCCGACGGCTCCATCGCCGCCACCCGTCGCTTCCGTCGTCGTCCCCGCCAGCGCCTTCACGACCTCCACCCCCGGCGCTTCCGGCGCGGTCTGGACGGCGATCCCGGGCCTCGGCCGGAGCGGTCGGGCGCTCACCGTCCTGCCGTTCACCGCGCCAACGCGCGTGCTGGCCGATGCCGCCGCCGCACCGCGCGTCGACTTCGCCTTCGACCTACCCGCGCCCGGCCGTTTCATCCTTCGTCTCCATTTGCTACCCACGCATCCGCTTGCCGGCTCGGCGCTCCGCCTCGCGGTCGCGCTCGCCGCCGG
>JAEZSJ010000379.1 GCA_023443985.1 Verrucomicrobiota bacterium
ACGCGGCGACACTTGGCGCACCGCGTCGCCAATCACCCACGTCGGCCCCGCCAGCGCCCCCACGCTCTTCCTCAACAGCACCGCGCCGTCCCCGCTCCTGCCGGGTCGCGAGGCGATGGCGAAGAAACTCCGCTCGCTCGGCATCGCCGCCGAGGTCGCCGTCGTGCCCGGCACACCGCATCCGTTCTGGCTGCTCCAACCCTGGTTCGACGAAGTCGTCGCCGCCACTGCGGACTACCTCCACCGCGAGATGCCCGCGCCGGGTCCGACACTCCACCTCGCCGGCGACTCCACCGCCGCCGACAAGGCCGTGCGCGCGTTCCCCGAGCGCGGCTGGGGTCAGGCGCTCCGCCCGTGGATGCGCCCCCCATGGCGGCTGGCCAACCACGCCGTGAACGGCCGCAGCACGAAGTCGTTCCGCGACCTCGGGCACTGGCAACGTCTCCTCGACCGCCTCCGCGCGGGGGATGTCGTCGTGATCGAGTTCGCCCACAACGACGAGAAACGCGAGGACCCGGCCCGCTTCGCCGACGCGGCCACCGACTACCGCCACAACCTCCGCCGCTTCATCGCCGAGGTGCGTGAGCGCCACGCCTCGCCCGTGCTGGCCACCCCCATCGTCCGCCGTGCTTGGAACGACTCCGGCGAACTGCAGGACACGCACGGCGCCTACGTCGCCGCGGTCCGGGCGGTTGCCGCCGAGCAGCGCGTGCCGCTCCTCGAGATGGAGGCGCGCACCCGCGAACTGCTCGCCGAGCTCGGCCCCGAGGAATCGAAGAAGCTCTTCGTCATCTACACGCCCGGCGAACACCCAGCCCTGCCCGAGGGCCGCACCGACAACACCCACCTCAACGACGAGGGCGCCCGGCATGTCGCCGCCCTCGCCGCCGCCGAACTCCGCCGCCTCGGCTTGCCCTGCGCCGCGTCCATCGAGGTCCCGGCCGCGCTCACTGCCGAGCAGCCCTGAACCGACACCCGCCCTTTTCCATGAACACCGAATCATATCTCACCAACGTCTTCGGACTCACCGGCCGCGTCGCGGTCCTCATCGGCGGCACGGGCGAACTCTGCGGCGCCATGGCCGAGGGCCTCGCCGGCGCGGGCGCCGAGGTCGTGCTGGTCGGCCGCAACGCCGAGAAGGCCCAAGCCCGTCTCGACAAGATCGCCGCCGCCGGCGGCAAGGCGTGGTTCCACGCCGCCGAGGCGACCAGCAAGGCCGAGCTCGAATCCCTGCGCGACGCCGTCCTGAAGCGGTCCGGCCGCATCGACATCGTCGTCAACGGCGCGGGCGTGAACTCCGCCACGCCGTTCTTCGACATCACCGAGGAGGAGTTCGATCGCATCGTGCGCGTGAACCTCAAGGGCGTCTTCCTCGGCTGCCAGGTCTTCGGCAAGTACCTCGTCGACCGCGGCCAGGGCGGCTCGATCATCAACCTCGGCTCGATGTCCGGCGTCGTGCCGCTGTCACGGGTCTTCACCTACTCCGCCACCAAGGGCGCCGTGCACAACCTCTCGCTCAACCTCGCCCGCGAATGGGCCCCGCACAAGGTGCGCGTGAACGTCCTCGTCCCCGGCTTCTTCCCGGCCGAGCAGAACCGCAAGGTTCTCACCCCCGACCGTGTCGCCAGCATCATGGGACACACGCCGATGAAACGCTTCGGCGAAGCGCGCGAGCTGATCGGCGCCACCCTCCTGCTCGCCAGCGACGCCGCCGGCTCGTTCATCACCGGCGAGGAACTCGTCGTCGACGGCGGTTACCACGCCATGACGATCTGAACGGACCGGAAGTCGTCAGGCGGAAACGCACCGCGCCCGCCTGATCGTCTTCCGCCCCGGCCCATTCGACCTCTCCGTCCTCCAGGACCCAATCCTTCACTTACCCCGATGAAACCCATCAACGCCTTCCTCCTCGCGAACAACCTCCGCATCGCGCAGAACCCCTGCATCAGCCCCGACTTCTGCCTCGACTGGCCCTCGCTCCAGCAGAAGTTCTTCGACGCCTCGGCCGCCGGCCTGCGCTTCCACGACAAGTCCGGCTTCGACACCGCCGCCGGCCGCTGGACGCTCGCCGAGGACAAGGCCACCGGCGACTGCGCCTGGCGCCTCGAAGCGCCGAAGATCGCCGACCCGAGCAACGTGCTCGACGACGGCGTGCAGCTCTCGCCCGGCCGCGCCATCTTCCCGGCCACCTGGGAGAACCTCCTCGCCCTCAAGAACCTCGTCCAGGAGCACGACGCCGCCGCGACCATCTTCCCCACCGCCAGCGAGCAGCTCGGCCGCAGCACCCTCGGCGTCGGCGCGCGCTTCACCACGCTCCACTGGCCCGCGGTCGAGTGGGCGATGAGCGCGCTCGAGATCGGCTTCACCGCCAACCAGAACTCCATCCCGCGCGAACTCGTCTACGATGTCGACGCCATGCTCGCCGGAAAACTGGATACCGTGCCGTTCCCCTTCATCGGCGCCGCCGTCCCCGAGGGCCACCAGGGCCAGAGCGTCGAGGGCATGAGCCACGGCTGCGTGCTCTCCAAACTCAAGAACGGCTTCCATCGCCGCCGCATCGCCTGGAGCTTCAACGCCGACCACCAGCCCATCGGCGGCAAGTTCGACAGCCGCGAGGACGCCCTCGTCCGCGGCTGCCTGCTCGCCAGCTACATCACCTTCGACCTCTCGCCCGAACTCGCGCTCAACAAGCCTGCGACCACGGCCGACGTCCCCGCCGATCTGCTCGCGAAGGTCCGCGCCCGCGTCGCCGCCGCCGGCCTCGCGCTCGACGAGGCCGCCTTCGGCGCGCTCGTCGGCACCGTCTGGCCCTCCCTCCAGAAGATGAAACGCCGCGACGAGAAATATGCCGCCGCCCGCGCCGCCGCGTTCACCACCGAGGTTGGCCGGAAATACCTGCGCGAACTCTCGATCGACGAGCTGCCCGGCCTCACGACGCCGGAGACCACCGCCGTCATGCTCGCGTTCTGCGAGGCGCTCGGCATGCCGGTGAACTTCATCGCCCCCGCCTTCGGTTTCCAGAAGAACTGCCCGTATCCGGACAACACCGCCCTTCGCGCGCTCATCGCCAAGCAGTGGACCGTGTGCGAGAAGTTCGGCGTCAGCATCGGCTTCCACTCCGGCTCCGGCAAATCCGCCGAGAACTACCAGATCATGGGCGAGGTCACCGGCAGCCGCCTCGAGATCAAGACCAGCGGCCGCTACACCTATGAGATGAGCCTCGCCGTCGCCGCGTCGCAGAACCCGGCCGACCAGGCGCTGTGGAAGGACTGGTAC
>JAEZSJ010000421.1 GCA_023443985.1 Verrucomicrobiota bacterium
CGGGAATCAACTTCGCGAACTCGTACTGGTGCGGGAGCGGGCGCGGGAGGGCGAGCGCCTCGAGGAGCCAGTCGTAGAGCGGGCGGTGCACCTCGAACTCGAGGGTGCAGACGGAGTGGGTGATGCCCTCGATGTAGTCGCTCAGGCAGTGGGCGAAATCGTAGAGCGGATAGATGCACCACTTGTCGCCGGTGTGGTGATGGGCGGTGTGGCGGATGCGGTAGAGCAGCGGGTCGCGCAGCCAGACGTTGGGCGAGGCCATGTCGATCTTGGCGCGGAGGGTGCGGGCGGCATCCGGGAACTCGCCGGCGCGCATGCGCTGGAAGAGGTCGAGGTTCTCCTCGATCGAGCGGTTGCGGAAGGGGGACTCGCGGCCGGGCTTGTCGGGTGCGCCGCGGTACTCGTCGGTCTCCTTCGGCGTGAGGTCGCAGACGTAGGCCTTGCCGGCGCGGATCAGCTGCAGCGCGTATTCGTAGAGTTGATCGAAGTAGTCGGAGGCGAAGAAGGGCTCGAGTTCGAGCTTGGCCTCCACGCCGGTCGGCGCGGCGGCGGGGGCGGCATGGGCGGCCTTCTCGGCCGGGGTCTCATGGTGGCCGACAACGGCCGGCATGTAGAAATCGGTCTTGCCGTTGACCTGTTGCGCGGTGGGCGTGGCGCCGTGGGCCTTGAAGCCGAGGCAATGGTCGGCCCAGCCGGCGATGAGCCACTGGACGTCCTCGATGATGGACTCGACATACTCGACATCCTCCTTGGTGGGATTGGTGTCGTCCATGCGCAGGTTGCAGCGGCCGCCGTTCTCGCGGGCGATGCCGAAGTTCAGGCAGATGGACTTGGCGTGGCCGATGTGGAGATAGCCGTTGGGCTCGGGCGGGAAGCGCGTGACGATCTGCGGGTAGCGTTTCTCGGCGACATGGGCCGCGACGATGGCGCGGATGAAATCGGAGGGCGCGGGAGCGGGCGTGGCGGCGTTGGGCGGCGCGGGCATGATGAAGCGGCGAGGATGGCGGGCGCGACCCCGGGGAGGCAATGCGGAAGGCGGCCGGGAGAACCCGCCCGGGCGCGCGGCCGTCTCCCGCGTTCGGGGGGAGCCCGGTCGGCGGGTGGGGGCGGCGCGAGTTGCGGCGTTGCCAACCGGCCCCGGGGCTCGTGAGAGTCACGGGCTTGAACGAGCTGATCCAGTTCATCGAGCAATCCGGCCCGTGGGCGCCGGTCGCGTTCCTCGGCCTGTTCGGGCTCGCCTCGGCCCTCACGATCTGGCGCCTGAATGCGATGACCGAATACGGTTTTCAGGGCACCGCGCTCGGCACGCTGGTGATGCCGTTCTGTTCGGGCCTGGGCAACCTGCTCTTCGTGTTCATCGTGGCCGAGCGCGGCGGGCCCTCGCGCGAGGTGTTCACGAACGCCCTCGTCAACAACACCACGAATCTCACACTGCTGATCGGACTGCCCGCGCTCCTGTGGGGCTTGCGGGTGTTGCCGGCGGAAGGCGGCCCGAAGGGCGAGGGGCGGAAGGCGGCCGGAGGAAGGACCGCGGGCAAGGCGCAGGAGCACGAGCTCAACCGTCTCTCGCTGCTGCTCACGATCACCGCGGTGTTCTTCTTCACCGGCGCGGTCTGGGCGCTCGCGCAGGACGGCTCGCTCGATTTCGGGGACGGTCTGGTTCTCACCGGGTTGTTCGCCTTCTGGCAGGTGATCCACGTGTTCGAGGTGCTGAAGAACAACGTGCGGCAGAAACAGTCGCCGAACCCGCTCCGCCTGATCCTCGACCTCGCGTTGCTCGGCGTGGGCGCGTGGGTGCTGTACGTGAGCATCGACTGGCTCGTGGCCTGGGTGGAAAAACACCCTGTGGCGTGGTTGGGTGGCTCGAGTCTGGGGTGGCTGAGCGGCTGGTTGATGGTCGTGCCGAACGCGCTGCTCGCGCTCTACTATGGCTGGAAGCGCCGGCCCGACATCGTCTTCAGTTCGCAGGTGGGCGATGGCCACATCTGCATCCCGCTCTGCCTCGGTTTGTTCGCCCTGATCCGGCCGATTCCCGTGCCGCCATTTTTCGACGATGCGGCGTTGGTGATCGGCGGCGCCGCCCTCGTGCACTTCCTCTGCGTGGCGCTGCTCGGCCGGCTGCCGCGTCTGCTCGGTGCGGTGATGATTGCGGCGTACGGGTGGTTCTTGTACGCCGGGCTCGTGCGGTAGGCCGCGCGGGCTGGAGCGCTCGTCGCGTGCCCCGCCGGTGGTGGCGCGCGCCGTGAGCGCGCTCGCGTGCGCGGGCTCTGTGGTGCTCACCCAACGGGACCGGGCGCCCGCCGTGGCGCAACTGCGAGAGTGCCCGCGGTTCAATCCGACCGACGTATTGCGGGCGAAAGCACGCGCACCCGCCCGGCGTGGACGGAGTTTGTCACGTATTACGTGACAACCGCGGGGGCGGGGCCCTGTGCGGCGGCACGGGTGGTGCGCGCGTGGCGGCACGGGCGGTGGTGGTGCGCCGGTCCGGAGACCGGTGCATGGAAAGGGCGCCTCGTGGCGGCAGGGCACTCGGGGCCTGGTCGCGCTCCACGCCGCGGCGAAAGGGGTCGTGCCTCGCGGAGGCGGGAACTCTCCGCCCGACCTCGTCCGTTGCGGCGCGGCTCACTTCATGAGTTCGAGCGTGAGCGCGGCGTGGCGGCCGATCGGCGGAGTCGGCAAGCGGAGGTCGCCGCCGGCATGGTCGAAGTCGGTCGCCGGCTGCGGTTCACCTTGGGCCAGATCCCACCAGATCGCGCGCCAGCGCCCGGCGGGCAGGCCGTCGACCACGAGGTGGCCGGCGATCGGCGCGGATCCGCAGGTTCGATACACGCCTTCCCGGTGCCAGACCCAGAGGCAGACCCGGTCCGCGGCGCGGCGGCCGACGGCAGCCAAGGGCGAGCAGGTGAGGCCGGTGTCTATTCCGGCGAGCTCGAACCAATCCTCGCCGTGCGGATTCTCGAGCGTGAGGGTTCGGGTTCCCGCCGCGACCGGAACGTCGAAGGACGATGCCGCTGCGCTCGCGCGACCGTCGGCGGTGGCGGGCCAGGTGCGCTCGGCGACGACCGCGCCGTCGAGGAGCAGGCGGAACGATGCGCCCTTTGCGCCGAAACCGGCGAGACGGACGGTCGCCGTGGCGGCGCGGGGATAGTCGAGGCGGAAGGTCGCGCGACCGGGGTAACGCTGGCCCGAGGCGGGGTCGCTGTTCACGAAGTGCCGCGGGACTGCGGCGAGTTCGGGCGGTTCGCGGCCGTCGAGCGGCACGGCGAGGGTGGGGCCGGCGCCTTGGCGCCAGTTGAGCGCCGGCTCGATCACGAGCGGCATCTGCTCGGCAGACTCGACGAGCGCGGTGAACGGCGCGAGATCGGCGCGGCGGTCGAGCCCGGTCTCGCGGCGGAAGCGGGCGAGCGTGGCGAATTGCGGCAGGAGCCCGTGGCGGAGGGCGTCCGTGGTGTACCAATACTGCGCGGGCGCGGCCG
>JAEZSJ010000014.1 GCA_023443985.1 Verrucomicrobiota bacterium
GAATTCAGGAACCCAAGACAGGCGTTCGACACATCAAGGATCTGCATCTGCGCCGGCAGGCCCGACGCGCGGTGCACGAACGCCGCCGTCGCCGGCTCCAACATGTCGCGCGAGACCGCGCCGTGGATGAGCATGCCGAGCTTGGCCGTCGGCACCGCCGTCTTCGCGAGCACCGCACGCACCGCGCGGGCACTCGCCTCGGAGGGCCTCGCGCCCGGCTCCCAGAAACGGCGCTCCTTGATGCCGGTCATCAGCTCCAGCCGGCCGAAGGGCAGCCGCAGCCGCTCGTAGAGCGGCCGGAGGCGTTCCTCCAACGCGGCGGTGGTCAGCACCTGCGGCGGCAGCACAGCGGCGAGGGATTCGATGACGACGTTCTTAAACCGCATCGGAGTGAAGAATTTCAAACGCCAAAGCGCCAAACGCCAGACTGGGTTCGGAGGAGAATGCCGCCGCTTCGGGGATCTGTGATTTGGCCATTGGCGTTTTGAGATTTGCCGCGCGTCAACGCGGCTCCGGTCGCATCGCGAGCCGGATGACTTCCTTGTCGAAGTAGTTCATGCCGAGGCCGGCGTCGACGACCAGCGTCGTGCCGTTGATGCCGCTGGAACGCTCGCTCAGCAGGAACAGCGCGGTGTTCGCGACCTCCTGCGTTTCCAGGTTTCGGCGACGGAAGGTCAGCTTCTCGGCGTAGAGGTAGCTCTCGACATAGCCGGGGATGCCCGAGCTGCTCGCGGTCTTGAGCGGACCCGCGCCCACGGAGTTGAAGCGCACCGCGGTGTCGGCGCTGAACGACTTGGCGAGGTTGCGCACGATGCCGTCGAGCGCCGCCTTGATCGGCGACATGTAGCCGTAGTTCTCTGCCGTCACGAGCAGCGAGGAGATGCCCATCGCCACGACCGACGCGTCGCGCGCCAGGAACGGCTTGAACGCGCGCGCCAGCTCGACGAGCGAGAAGGCCGAGATCGTCGTCGCCTGCAGGAAATCCGCGCGCCTCGTCTCGTGGAACGGCTTGAAGCCCTCCGCGTAGTTGGCGAACGCGACCGAGTGCACGATGCCGTGGATCGGCCCGAACTGCGGCCCGACCTCCGCCGCGAGCGCGTCGCACGCCCCCTCGCGCTCGAGGTCGCACACGAACACCGGCAGCTGCGGCGCCAGTTTCTGCACCTCGCCGCGGCGCTTCTCCGAGTGCACGCTCAGGAGCACCCGCGCGCCCTCGGCCTCGAGCGACTTCACGATGTGCCAGGCCACGCTTTTGCGGTTGGCCACGCCAGCGACGAGCACCGTCCTGCCGGTCAGATTCAGAAAGCTCACGCCGCACCTCCGGGCGTCTTCCACGCGACCGCGAAGTCGACGCTGAGCACGCGTTTGCCGGCGCTGGTGATCGCGCCGCTCATCATCGTGAACCCGCCCATCGTCTCCTTGATCCTCACCGTGAGCTCAACGGTGTCGCCGGGGAAAACGGGGTTGCGAAATTTCACGTCGCTCACGCGGGCCAACAGCGGCACCCCACCGTTCTCGCCAGCGGCCGCGCCCGCGGCCTTCGCACGTTTCGCCATCAACAGCGCGCCGGTCTGGAACACCGCCTCGCACAGCAGCACGCCCGGCGTGATCGGCTGTGCCGGATAGTGCCCCTCGTAGAAAAACTCGTTCGCCCGGAATGTGCGCTTGGCCACCAGCGAGTCGGCCGTCTCGGAGACGATCTCGTCGACGAAGAGAAACGGCGGCCGGTGCGGGATGAGGTCGGTGACGTTGTCGGACATGGCGGAAGCGAGTAAGGCGGCAGTCGAAAGGCAAGAGGCTAGAGAACGAACCGCCCCCGCGGAAAGTCTTTGTTTCGCCCGTGCGACACCAGCCCCACCTTTAGCGTTTCCAACCACCGTCCGCGCCTTCATCGCTTCTCGATGCCGTTTTCGTCACTCGGGCTCATCGCTCCGCTCAGCCAGGCCGTCGCCGAACGCAACTACACCGCGCCCACGCCGGTGCAGACCGCGGTGATCCCGGCCGTGCTGCGGGGCGCCGATGTGTGGGCCGGCGCGCAGACCGGCTCGGGCAAAACCGCCGCGTTCGCCCTGCCGCTGCTCCAGCGCCTCGCCGCCACCCCGCGCGCACGCGGCACCGTGAGCGCCCTCGTCCTGGTGCCGACGCGCGAGCTCGCGGCCCAGATCGCCGCCTCGTTCCGCGCCTACGGCGCGCACCTGCCGCCCCCCGCGCTGAAGGTTGTCCCGGTCTTCGGCGGCGTGGCGATCAACCCGCAGATGATGGCCCTGCGCGGCGGCGCCGATGTCGTCGTCGCCACACCCGGTCGCCTGCTCGACCTCATCGGCAAGAACGCCCTCGGCCTCGAGTCGATCGCCACGCTCGTCCTCGACGAGGCCGACCGCCTGCTCGATCTCGGCTTCACCGAGGAGCTCAGCCGTATTCTGGATCTCCTGCCGCTGCGCCGCCAGACGCTCCTCTTCTCCGCCACCTTCCCGCGCCAGGTCCGCGCCTTGGCCGAGGAGATTCTGCACGCCCCCGTCCGCTTCGAGGGCGAAACGACACCGGCCGCGCAGCCCGACATCCAGCAACGTGCGATCGAGGTCGACCCGCCGCGCCGAACCCAACTCCTCCGCCACCTCGTCGAGG
>JAEZSJ010000018.1 GCA_023443985.1 Verrucomicrobiota bacterium
CGGGTTGGTGGGGGCGTCTCCCGCGCCCGCCGACCGCTTAAGTCGACGGCCGTCGACTTAAGCGGTCGGCGGGCGCGGGAGACGCCCCCACCAACCCGCGCCACCAAGAAAACCTTTGCCCCGAAACCACCGCGCCGCAGACACTCGCGTTTTCCCGATGAGCACCGCCACTTCTCCCGTCCTCAACGCCGTCCCCTTGCGGGATCTCGACCCTGAGATCCACGCCCTCGTCGCTGCCGAGCTGCACCGCCAGCAGGAGCACATCGAGCTGATCGCCTCGGAAAACTTCACGCTCCCGGCCGTCATGGAAGCCCAGGGCAGCGTGCTCACGAACAAGTATGCCGAAGGTTATCCGGGCAAGCGCTGGTACGGTGGTTGCGAGTTCGTCGACAAGGTCGAGCAGATCGCCATCGACCGCGCGAAGGCGCTCTTCGGCGCCGAGCATGCCAACGTGCAGCCGCACTCCGGCTCCCAGGCCAACTTCGCCGTCTACACCTCCGTGCTCCAGCCGGGCGACAAGATCCTCGGCATGAACCTGAGCCACGGCGGCCACCTCACCCACGGCAACCCGGCCAACTTCTCCGGCAAACTCTACAACTTCGTCCAGTACGGCGTGCGCCAGGACAATGGCCTCATCGATTACGACGAGCTCGCCAAGGTCGCCGCCGCCGAGAAGCCGAAGATGATCACCGTCGGCGCCAGCGCGTACCCGCGCGTGATCGACTTCGCCCGCATGGGCGAGATCGCCCGCTCCGTCGGCGCGCTGCTCTTCGCCGACATCGCCCACATCGCCGGCCTCGTCGCCGCGGGCATCCACCCGTCGCCGGTGCCGCACGCCGATTTCGTCACCACCACCACGCACAAGACCCTGCGCGGCCCGCGCGGCGGTCTCGTCATGTGCAAGGCGATCCACGCCAAGGCGCTCGACAGCGCGATGTTCCCCGGTGGCCAGGGTGGCCCGCTCGAGCACGTCATCGCCGCGAAGGCCGTCTGCTTCGGCGACGCCCTCAAGCCCGAGTTCAAGGCCTACCAGCAGCAGATTGTCGCCAATGCCAAGGCTCTCGCCGCCGCCATGCTCAAGCGCGGCTACGCCCTCGCCTCCGGCGGCACCGACAACCACCTCATGCTCGTCGACCTCCGCGCGAAGTTCCCGGAGCTCACCGGCAAGGTCGCGCAGGAGTCGCTCGATAAGGCCAACATCACCTGCAACAAGAACACCGTCCCGTACGAGACGCGCTCGCCCTTCCAGGCCAGCGGTATCCGTCTTGGCACGCCGGCGGTGACCACCCGCGGGATGAAGGAAGCCGACATGGAGCAGATCGCCGAGGCGATCGACCTCGTGCTCGGCGCCCCCGAGAGCGAGGAGAAGCGCGCCGCCGCGAAGGCGATCGTCAAGAAGCTCACCGCCGCCCACCCGCTGCCGTACAAGGCGGTCTGAGCGACGCGCAAAGAGTAGCGAGGAGTGCGTAGCGGGTAGCACCCACCACTCGATTCCAGCTCTCCCAACTTCCACGGCCCGCCCTCACCGGCGGGCCGTTTTGTTTTCCGCGTAGCGAAAGCCGCCAAGGCCTTCGGCCCGGCGGCGCAGATCGAAACTCTGGCGAGTTTCGCTACAGCGGGATCGGATTCCTCACGCCTGTGGGTGGACGCGCTTGCCCCCAAGCGCGTCACTCGCGCGGCCCGCGGCCGAACCACGCTCATACTCCGGCAAGCGCCGCCCCTGCCGCTCACGGCCGCGGCGGCGTTGGGGGCAACGCCGTCCACCTTCGGTTCCTTCGTTACCTTCTGTGGTCCGAAGGATTTCAAGTGCTCGCGCTCAGCGCGCCGAAGTCTCGGCAACGCGCAGGCTCGCAGGCGGGCCGAGGTAGGTCGGCTTCAGGCCGCCGGCGTCGACCACGAAGCGCAGGAGCACCACGCCGGAATCGACCATCCACACCTTCAACGTGTGTCGGCCGGCCGCGAGCGGTTGCCGTGCGGTGGACTTGATCTTGATGCGGTTGCCCACCGCGTTGTTCCACCAATCCGGATACTTCCAGTCGGGCACATCCTCGCCCTCGTTGATGTTGATCAACTGCGGCGCGCCGTCGTCGATCGCGAGGGCGAAGCGCAGCCCTTCGCCCTTCCGGAAGTTCAGCGTCGGCGACAGGTACGCGTCCACCTGCACCGCTGCCGCGTCGGCGAGCAACGTGAAGACATACTCCAGCCGCGGCGCGTCGGCGCCGGGCGCGCAACTCGCCGCCGTGGACGGCACGATGGTGACCGCCGAGTCCGTGCGCCCGAGGTTCGGGACGACGGTCCAGCGCGCCGCCGCGGTGTTCTCCATGTGGTCGAAACGTGCCGCCTCGATGGCGACGACGCCGTTGTTCTCCACGGCACCGGCGAGCGTCGGCTGCTCGTTGCGGATCGGCAAAGTCACGGTGTAGGTGCTGCCGGCGCCGGCGAGCACGAGCTCGCCCACGCTGCGGTCTAGTGGCGCCTTTTCCCAGTCGACCGCGATTTCGATCCGCTCCTCGAAGTCGATCGTGCCCTCGCGTTTGGCGGGGCGGAGCCACTCCTGCTTCGACGTCAGCGTGTAGTGGAGCGGTTGATTCCCGCGGTTGATCACTTCGACGTAGGGCCGCTGGTCGTTGACGCGGTCCGCCGGCGGCAGCTCGTGGGTGAAGCTCCAGTCCGCCTCGACATCCAGCCAGCCCCAGCGCGGGCGCTCGCCGTGCTCCACGAGGAAGCCGAGTGCCGCACCCTCGACAGGCTGCACGTAGGAGACCGCCGGCATGCGGTTGAGCGGCGGGTGCTGCCAGTACGTGTAGCCGATGTGCGTCTGCGCCATCATGTGGTTCCATTTGCCGCCGAGAAGCTCGGTGTGGAACTGGCGGGTGAGCGCGGCGTCGCGCGCGAAGAGTTCCTTCACGCGGTCCGCATAATAGTTGGCCGAAACCGCGCCGCGCTCGGCGTAGTAGGCGTTCTTGCCCGCGGCGACGTACATCTCGTTGAGGTTGGCGCAGGCCTCGATCGGAAAGAGTGCGAGCTGGTAGAATGCCGGTCTTTGCGATTCGGGAAGTTTCGCGTAGAGCGCGCGGGCCTTCTCGGCGAGTTGCCGGTACTCCGCCACGATGCGATCGGCCTCGCGGTAGTGGCCCACGCTGTAGGTTTCCGGCGCGAGCATCTCGGGCGTGCGCCGGGCGTTGTACTTCGTGTAGAGCGCGAGCAGCTCCGCCACCTCGACGGCATGCTCGGCGCCGAACTGCTGCCGCGCCCAGCTCGTGTAGTACGCGGGCAGGTCCGCGGCGGTGACCGCCTCTGGATTCCATGCGAGGTCGAGGAAGAAGCTCATCGGCAGCTCCATGGGTTTGATGTCGCCCACGTTCAGGATCCACAGCCCGCGCACGCCGGCGTCGTAATTGAGCGTCATCTGCTCCCAGATCCGCTCGATCTGGCTGACGTTGAGCCAGCGGTAGGAGGTCGGCCCGCCGACATAGTCGACATGGTAATACATCCCGTAGCCGCCGGGGCGGTTGCGCTCCTCGGGCCGCGGGAGGAAGCGGATGTTGCCCCAGTTGTCGTCGCTGAAGAGCACGAGGATGTCGTCGTCCACCCGCATGCCCTCATCGTAGTAGTCCTGCACCTCCTTGTAGAGCGCCCACACCTGCGGAGTCTGCGCGGCGGGTTTCCCGGTGACCTCGGAAATGATCTGCCGCTGGTCCGCGATGATCTGCTTGAGCAACGGCACCGCCGCCTCCTCCGCCATCGCCTCGTCGCCGTCGCCGCGCATGCCGACGGTGACCACGCTCTCGTAGTCGCGCACCCGCCCGAATCCGCCGCGCCAGTACTCGCGCAGCTTCGCCGCGTTGCGCTCGTAGTTCCACGGGCCGCGGCCGTAGCGCTCCCACTCGTGGTGCGAACGCATCATCGGTTCGTGGTGGCTGGTCGACATCACGATCCCGTACTCGTCCGCCAGCCGAGGGTTCTCCGGATAGTCGTCGTTGAAGGAGACCGGCAGCCACATGGCCGGCCACAGGTAGTTGGCCCGGCAACGCAGCAGGAGTTCGAAGACGTGGCCGTAGAACTCGGGGCCCATCCCGCCGAACTTCTCCTGCGCCCAGCGGCGCAGCGCCGGCGCCTCGTCGTTGATGAAGATGCCGCGGTACTTCACCTTCGGCTCGCCCGAGGCGAAGGCGCCGGGCTTCACGTGCAGCTCCGCGCGGTGCGCCACGGGCGCGTCGGCCCAGTAATGCCATGGCGATACGCCGATCTGCCGCGAGAGTTCGTAGATGCCGTAGATGGTTCCGCGCTTGTCGCTGCCCGCGATCACCAGTGCGCGCTCCACCCCGTGCGCCGGCTGCGCCACGGTCGCGATGATGAAGCTCTCCCACTTGCCCGCGAGCTTGCTGCCGTCGAGCTGACCCGCGGCGACCAGGCGGTCGATCACCTCGCTGCGGCCGACCGTGCCGATGATCACCGGCGCCGGCTCCGACGGCTGGCGCTCGGTGCTCGCGGGCTTGAGGCCCGTCACGCGCTCGATGTCCGCCTGCAGATCGCCGACCGCGCGGATCACGCCCTTGTGATCGCGCGCATCGAACCACAGCGGTGCGGCCTGACCGCGCTTCACCAGCGGGAACGCCCCCGGCACCGCCGCCGGATCGACGAGGAGCGGCTCCGCGAGGCTCGAGGTCGCATCGGCGCACACGCCGCCCGCGACGACGGACAGGGTAACAAACACCGCCAACACCGCGCGCCGCGCCGGCGCACCGAGGAGAGTCAGGATGGGAGTAATCATCGCCGCCGTGGACCCTGAGCCCCCGCGGCACCGCGTACAACCAGCCAATAGTCGATGTTCACCGTTTCCCCACCGCCTCCCTCGGCCAACGCCGCGCCCCTGCCCCTCCGCCACCGGGGCGGTCGATCATTCGCCTGCCGTTGACGCCCGCCCATACGCCGCTTGCGCTCCCGGTCCGCTCGCAATCTGATGCGTCCCGCTACCAACGTGTCTACCAACACCGCCGCCGTCGCCACCTCCGTACCCAAGAAGACGTCGCTGGGCGTGATCTTCCTCACGCTCTACCTCGACCTGATCGGCTTCTCGATTTTCTTCCCGCTCTTCCCGGCGATGCTCGACCACTATCTCGCGCGCGAAGGACGCGAGGGTGTGCTCGGCTGGTTCCTGGGACACATCGAGACACTCGCGCCGTCGTTGCACGGGGGCGGCTACACCGCGGTGCTCTTCGGCGGCATCATCGCCTCGCTCTACTCGTTCCTCCAGTTCGTCTTCGCACCGATCTGGGGCGCCCACTCCGACCGGGTCGGACGTCGCCCGGTGTTGCGACTGACGATCGCCGGCACCACCGCGAGCTATGCGATCTGGGCGTTCAGCGGCTCGTTCCTGCTCTTCCTCGTCTCGCGCCTCGCGGCCGGCATCTTCAGCGGCAACCTCTCCGTCGCCACAGCCGCGGTGAGCGACATCACTTCCCGCGCCGATCGCGCCAAGGGCATGGGCCTGATCGGCGCCGCCTTCGGGCTCGGCTTCATCACCGGGCCGACGATCGGCGGCCTGACCGCGCACTGGAACCTGCTCTCCCGCTGGCCGGGTCTGGCGGCGTTCGGCGTGCACCCGTTCAGCGTGACCGCGTTGATCGCGTGCCTCCTCTGCCTGGTGAACCTGCTCTGGGTCCAGCGCCGTTTCACCGAAACGTATTCCCCGGAGACGGCCTCCGCGCACGAACGCCTCCGACACCCGCTGCGCACGCTGCTGGCAATCCCCGCCGCCCACGTGCGCCGGGTGATCTGGATCAACGCGCTCTTCGTCCTCGGGTTCAGCGCGCTCGAGCTCACCCTCAGCTTCCTCGCAGCCGATCGGCTCGGCTACACGCCGCGCCAACTCACCGCGGTGTTCGTTTTCACCGGGGTCGTTTCAGTCGTCACCCAGGGCCTGCTCGTCCGCCGCCTCGTGCCGCGGATCGGCGAGAAGGCCGCGTCGTTGCTCGGCCTCGCGCTCGCGTTCGCCGGCATGGCCTGGCTCGCCTTCGCGTACAACGCCGGCTCGATCTACGCCAGCCTCGGGCTGGCGTCGGTGGGCTCGGGTTTCTGCTATTCCGCGCTCTCCGCGCTGCTCTCGCTCTATGTGCGCGAGGACGAGCAGGGGCGCCTCATGGGCCTTTTCCGCGCGCTCGGTTCGCTCACCCGCGCCATCGGCCCGATCGCGGCGGGAGTCATCTACTGGTCGCTCGGCTCCACCGCCTGCTACGTCGCGGCGGCGGGGGTCATCCTCCTGCCCCTCGGTCTCGCCCTCTCGCTGCCCCCGGCGCGAAAATGACGCGGCCCCCACAGGAAACTTCACTGCGTCTCCGGCGTCTGAGTGCACGCCGCATGACCGCCCGCGCCCTCGCCACTCTCTTCGCCCTTTCCGCCTTGGGCGCCTCCGCCGCACCGGCCGCGTTCGACTTCACCGCCAAGCAGCTCGAGCCGGACCAGGTCGTCGTCCCCGGTCGGCAGGTCTCCAACCTCCTGCTGGTCGAGGGCCGCGTCGGCAACGCCGGTCCGTATTTCTTCCTCGTCGACACCGGCTCCTCGGTGACGCTCGTCTCCGATCGGATCGCCGCCGCCGTGCCGGGCTTCCGCACCACGCCCGCGGCCCCCGTGCAGGTCGTCTCCGCCGCCGGTGGCGCCACGATGCTGGGCAGCACCACCGTGCCTTCGCTCACCCTCGGCACGGCGAACTTCGCCAACATGCGCGCGGCCGTCTACGACTTCGTCGACTTCTCCAACCACCTCGGCGTCACCGTCGACGGCATCCTCGGCTTCCCCATCTTCCGCGACCTGCTGCTCACGCTCGACTATCCGCGCGGCCGCGTCGTCCTCTCGCCGCGCTACCCCGCGCGCACCGTACCAGGAGTTGCGATACCCTTCGCGCTCGAGGACGGCACCCGGCCGATCATCAACGTCGCCTTGGGCGAGAAGACGTTCATGGCGCTGATCGACTCCGGCAGCGACCTGCCCTTCACGCTCGATGCCACCGGCCTCGACCCGCCGTTCAAGGCCGGCCCGCGCACCGGACCGCTCGTCGCCACGCTCTCCGGCAACGCCCCGCGCCAGATCGGCCGGCTCGCCGACAACCTCGTGCTCGGCACGAGCGAGATCCGCGAGCCGCGCGTCATGCTCACCGATCAGCTCTCGACGGTCGGCGCCGAGATCCTCCGGCATTTCACAGTCACCTTCGATCAACGTCGCGGTCTCGTCATCCTCGACCCCGAACGCTCCGCCGCCGTCAAACTCCCCTCGCAACGCACCACCGGTCTGAGCTTCGTCCGCCTGCCGGCCGAATGGCGCGTGCTCCAGGTCCTCGACGATGCCTCCGCGACCACCAAGCAGATCGAGCCGGGCGACGCCATCATCGGCATCAACGGCGAGCCGATCATCAAGTGGAACCTCGACCGCTTCGAGAAACACCTCCGCACCGCCGACACGGTCGAGTACCTCTTCCGCCGCGAGAACCGCAGCTATCTCGTGAAGGTGCCGGTCTACGATCTCGTGC
>JAEZSJ010000065.1 GCA_023443985.1 Verrucomicrobiota bacterium
AGCGTGCGCCAGGCGGGCCGTTCCTGCCGGTGCCGGCGCACGCGGTCGTCCATCTCCGGGTCGTCGGTGGCTGGTCGATACGTGGCGACGAACACCACGTCCGGGCCCCAGGCGCGGGCGAGTTCGACGGCGCGGGAGCTCTTGCCCGAGCGCACCGGTCCGGTGAGGAAGATCAGGCGGCCCATGGCGGATCACACCACCGGGCGGCGGCGATAGAAGAGCAGGCCCGGCACGGCGAGGCCCACCGCGAGCGCGGCGACGATGAAGAACGCCTGGAGGCCCGAGCTGAGCGCGGTCGCGAGCAGCTCGTCGGTCGGTCCGGCCTGCTGGATCTGCGCCAGCGCGATCAACGTCTTGAAGAGCGGCACGCCCGGGATCATCGGGATCATCGCGGCGACGGTGAACACCTTCGGGTGCGCGCGGAGCCGCTGCGCGGCCAGCACGCCGAACAGGCTCACCGTCGCCGCGGCGAGCAGCGTGCTCCACTCGATCGGCAAGTGCGTGCCCTCCACGAGCAGGAACCGCAGCCCGCGCCCGAGCGCGCCGCCGGCGGCGCAGTAGCCGAGCACCCGCACGGGCACGTGGAACACCATGCCGAAGCCCACCGCGGGCACCGCGGCGAGCGCCATCTGCTGGAGGAGATCGAGGAGGAGTCTCATAGCCATGCCCACACTTTCCATACGCTCATCGCGAGCAGGATGCCGGCGACCGCGCCGGTCGAGAGCAGCAGCGCGTACATGCCGCGCGCCAGCCCGGTGTTGATGTAGCCCTTCACCATGTCCGAGATCGAGTTGATCAACGGGAAACCCGGCACGAGCAGCAGCACGCAGCTGGCCATCGCGGCGCGCGGGTTCCCTCCGATGTGGTAGATGGCGCCCTGCCCGGCGACCGAGGTGGCGACGAACGCCGTCACGAAGAAGTTCACCATCGGATTGAAGTGCAGCCGCGCGAGCTGGAGCCGCACCGCCATCGCCACGCCGGCCGCCACAAGCGCCACGCCGCAGGTCGCCCAGTCCGCGCCGCCGAGGCGCGCGAAGCACGCGCACGACAGGCCGATCAGCAGCGAGGTGAGCCAGCGCGGATACCGCAGCGGCCGCACCGCCTCGAACCGCGCGCGGTAGCCCGCGGCGTCGAGCTGCCCGGCCTCGGCGTCGAGCACCGCCCGCTGCACCTCGGTGACGACATGCATGTTGATGCCGCGGTCCTCGTTGCGCCGCACCGTGGTGATGCAGTGCCCCTCGCTGAGGGTCGTGAGCACGACGGCGTTGGCGAGCAGCGCCACCTCGGCGCGCGGCACGCCGAGCGCGACCGCCAGGCGCCGCATGAGGTTCTCGACCAGCGCGCTCTCGGCGCCGTGTTGCAGCAGCAGCACGCCGGTCTCGACGCCGAGACGCGTGACCTCGCGCTGCTGCGCTTCGGAGCACGCGCCGAGCGGCGCGGGTGCGGAGTTGGGTTCGTTCATGGGTGCGGAAATCGGGAGGGCGTGCTGTAGCACGAAGGCGGAGCGGCGGCGAGCGCCACCGCAGGGGCGGCGGTGCGAGCCGCGGGCGCCGGCGGGGCTCAGAGCTCCAAGTAGCGGCGGACCGGATCGAGATCGACGTGCGCGGCGAGATGGTCCGCCATCTGCGAATACGTCTCGCGGCGTTTCTCGACCCAGAGGATCGAGTCCGCCCGGTGGCCGGCTAGGCCCGCGGCGGCGGCGAGCTTGCGGCGCGTCTCGGGCGCCTCGAACCAGCCGTGGAGATAGGTGCCCCAGACGTTGCCGCAGCGCACGCCCTCGGGGCGGGCCCCCTCCTGGTCGACGATGGTCTGCAGGGCCTCGCAGGTGCGCGTCTGCGTGCTGCGGCCCATGTGGATCTCGTACGCGCGCCAGCGGCGGCCGTCGCACTCCGCGGTGACCTGGCGCACGATCTTCTCCGGCGCGAAGCCGGTGGCGATCGGGAGCAGCCCGAGCCCCTGTTCCACGCCGCGGTCGCCGGCGAGGCCCTCGGGATCGGCGAGCCGTTCGCCGAGCATCTGGTAGCCGCCGCACAGGCCGACCACGACCACGCCGGACCGCGCGGCCTCGGCGATCGCCTCGAACCAGCCGTGCGCGCGCAGCCAGCGCAGGTCGGCGAGGGTGTTCTTGGAACCGGGCAGCACGATGGCCTTCGCCCCGGCCAGCTGGGCGGGATCGTCCACCCAGCGCGTGCGCACGCCCCGGTCGTCCCACCAGGGCTGGCAGTCGGTGACGTTTGCCACGCGGGGATAGCGTACCCACGCAATGGTGTCACCGGATCCGCGGTCGGTGTCGCCGCGGTCGAAGCCGTCCTCCGTCTCGGGATGGAGGTCGCGGCGCAGCGGCACCGTGCCGAGGACCGGCAGCCCGGGCGCGTACGGGAGCAGGCACTGGGCGGCGTCGCGGAAGAGCGCGAGGTCGCCGCGGAAACGGTTCACGACGGCGCCGAGAGCGCGCGGGCGGTCGACGCCGGGCAACAGGTTCCACGTGCCCGCGAGCTGCGCGAAGATGCCGCCGCGGTCGATGTCGCCCACGAGCAGCCAGCGGCCGTCGAGGTGCCGGACCGGGCGGAGGTTCACGAGGTCGCGGTCCATGAGGTTGAGCTCGACGGGGGAGCCCGCGCCCTCGAGCACGAGCACGTCGCAGCGTTCGCGCCAGCCGTCGAGCACGCCGGCGACATGCCGCCAGTGGCGGTCGAAATCGCGCCGGTACTCGGCGGCGTCGAAGGTGCCGGCGGGGCGGCCGTCGACGATGAGCTGGACGCCGTTGCGGCCGCTCGGCTTGAGGAGGAGCGGGTTCATCTCCGCGGTGGGTTCCAGGCCGCACGCCTCGGCCTGCATCGCCTGCGCGCGGGAGATCTCGCCGCCGGTGGCGAGCGCCCAGGCGTTGTTCGACATGTTCTGGGTCTTGCAGGGCGCGACCCGCACCCCCTGCCGGCGCAGCCAGGCGCAGAGCGCGGTGGCGACCCACGTCTTGCCGACGCTTGAACCCGTTCCGAGGATACCGAGCGCCTTCATCAGAACTCGATGCCGGCCTGCGCCTGCACGCCGGTCTTGAACGGGTGTTTCACCTCGCGCATCTCGGTCACCAGATCGGCCGCCTCGACCAGGGCCGGCGGCGCATCGCGTCCGGTGATCACCACGTGCTGGTGCGGGAAACGGTCGCGGAGCCCCGCGAGCACCTCGTCGACCGGCAGGTAGTCGTAGGCGAGCGCGATGTTGAGTTCGTCGAGCAGGATGAAGTTCACGGCCAGATCCTGCATCGCGGCGCGCGCGATCGCCCAGCCGGTGCGCACCGCCTCGATGTCGCCCGCGCGGTTCTGCGTGTCCCAGGTGAAGCCCTCGCCGCAGCGGTGCCAGGCGAGCTGCGGACAGCGCAGGGTGCGCTCGGTGGCGGCGTCGCCGGACTTGATGAACTGCACGACCACGCAGCGTTTCCCGTGGCCGAGCATCCGGGTGAGCATGCCGAAGGCGGCAGTGCTCTTCCCCTTGCCGTTGCCGGTGTGGACGATCGTGAGGCCGCGCTTCTCCTTCGCGGCGTCGATCAGCGCGTGCATCTCCCTCTGCTTCTCCTGCATGGCGGCGCGATGGGCGGCTTCCGCCGCGGGGTCGGTGTCGGTGAGCGGTTTGAAGACGGGTTTCATGGTAGTTCGAGTGAAAGTCCGGGAGCCTGCCGCGCCCGCACGCCGAACACCTCGGCGAACAGCTCGGGCGTGAGCACCTCCGCCGGCGGCCCCGCGGCGCGGAGCCGGCCGTCGTGGAGCACCACCACGAGATCGAGGAGGCTCGCGACCCGCAGGTCGTGCAACGACATCAGGACGGTCGCGCCGCCGCGCGCCAGCTCCCGGGCCAGCGCCAGCACCTCGAGCACATGCCGCGGATCGAGCGGCGCGAGCGGCTCGTCCCAGAGCTGGAGCGGCGCCGCCGTGGCGAGGGCGCGGGCGAGCAGCACACGCTGGCGCTCGCCGCCGGAGAGGCGGTTCACCGGCCGCTGGGCGAGCAGCGCGAGGTCGAAGCGCGCCAGCGCGGCGTCCACCCCGCACTCGTCGTCGCCGTGGGCGAAACGCCCCTGCGCGACCACCGAGCGTACCGTGAATCCGAATTCAAAGCGCGCCTCCTGCGGCACCCAGGCCGCGCAGCGCCCGCGCTCGAGCGCCGGGATCTCCGCGAGGTCGCGCCCGCCCC
>JAEZSJ010000376.1 GCA_023443985.1 Verrucomicrobiota bacterium
ATCAGGGGGTCGCGGCGGCCGGGCCGGTCGCCGCCGCGGGGGCGACGGTCGTTTCGCCGGTGAGCAGGGCGGTGACGGTGCCGATCTTCGTCTTTGTATCCATCCGAACGATCTGCGGGTGCTCGGCGCGGGAGACCCAGACCTTCAGGGCGCCGCCCTTCTGGAAGAAACCCGCGGGCTCGCCGAGCGGCTTCGGCTCGAGCACGACCGTCTCGAAGGTCCCGGCGGGAGTCCTCACCCGTTCCTCGCCAAGCGCGGTGACCACGAGTCTGAAGAATTTCTTGTCGTTCACGCAGCTGATCTCGCGCGCCTCGCCCGGCCGCAGGTTCCAGGTCCGTGTCTGCAGGAGGGCGACCATGAGGTCGTAGGCGGGCTCCGCGGGCAGGGCGACGGTGGCGCTGTGCTGCGGGCGCACGGTGTTGACGTGCGTGGCCTGGCCCGCCGCGTAGTCGAAGGTGGTCGTCTTCTCGGTGAGGCGACGGCCGCTCTTGCCCTTCGTGGTGAGTGTGAGCGGCCGGCCGGTGGCGGCGTCGAGGACGGACTCGGAGTCGTTGGCGACCGGGTAGACGGTGTCGACGATGCCGCGGCTTTCGGTGGCGACGTGGATACGGAAACGCGGGCCCTCGGGGTGTTCCTCCCGCGTCGTCTCGATGGTGGTGACTCCCGCGGTGCCGAACCAGCCGTAGGTGAGACGCAGTTCGAGGCGTTCGCCGGGGCGCAGGAAGTCGGCACCGGTGGCGGCGCCGGCGAGGAGCGGCAGAAGCGTGGCCGTGAGGAGGACGGGGAGGCGGAACATGGGAACGCGGGAACTCCGACAACCAAAGCGTCCGCGGGTGTCATCGCCAGCGGCGAATTCCGCCCGCCTCGGGGGGGGGCGGGGCACGCCGGATGCGCCGGCGGGAGGGGGAAAGGGGTGGCCAACCGGCTGCGGGCGAGCCACTGTGGGGGCCCATGGAACCTCCGGCACTCGCATTGCTGCTCGATTATCCCGAGGGCGACTGGCTGCCCGCCGGGCTCCGCCGCGATGTGGGCGACAATTTTGCGGCGCGGATCGTGCGCCTGCTGGCCGAGCTCCAGCTCGCGAATGCGCCGCAGAGCTGGCCGACCGAGGTGCATGTGGCCGCCGGGGAGCATGTTTCCGAGGTGCGCCGGTGGTTGGGGGCG
This sequence comes from Verrucomicrobiota bacterium, assembly GCA_023443985.1. Classification (GTDB taxonomy): domain Bacteria; phylum Verrucomicrobiota; class Verrucomicrobiia; order Opitutales; family Opitutaceae; genus CAJCBL01. Next base: position 1,165 of record JAEZSJ010000376.1, read on the forward strand.
CGGCCGATCACGGTGCACGCGCAGTTGGCGGCGCCCTGGGGGGAACGCCTGGCGCAGGTCGCCGCGGAGGTGACGGCCCGGCAGGACGGCATGGTGCTCCTGCTGCGCAGCGACTGTCCGTATTGCAACCTCGAGCACATCGTGGCGGCGGCGAAGGCGCTGTTGACCTACGATGTGGTGTTCGGCCCGTCGACCGACGGGGACTTCTACCTGCTCGGGCTGCGCCGCTGGCCCGAGGGACTGCTGCACGATGTCAACTGGGGTACCAACCAGGTCCTGTTTGCGCTCACCAAACGCTGCACCGACCTGGGCCTGAGCTATCAGCTCCTCGAGCCGCTCGAACGCGTGCTCGACGGCCCGAGCTGGGATCGCGCGGTGGCGCGGATCAGCGGCAAGCCGGGCGGCGAGGGTTGAGGCCCGCGGCGGGCGTCATTGCACGCCGCACAGATGGAGCAGCTTGACCGAGAAGTAGCCGAGCAGGCCGGTGATGGGCAGGGTGAGCACCCAGGCCCAGACGATGCGGCCGACCACGCCCCACTTCACGGCGCTGAAGCGCTTCACGGTGCCCACGCCCATGATCGCGGTGGAGATCACGTGGGTGGTTGAGATCGGGATGCCGAAATGGGAGGCGGTGAGGATCACGCCGGCCGCGCTGGTCTCGGCGGCGAAGCCGTGCACGGGCTGCAGCTTCACCATCTTGTGCCCCATGGTGCGGATGATGCGCCAGCCGCCGCCGGCGGTGCCCGCGGCCATCGTGAGCGCGCAGGAGGAGATTACCCACCAGGGGATGTCCTGGCCGGGGTGGTGGAGGAACGAGGCCCACGCGGGCAGGTGGTCGAAGGTGCCGGAGGCGGTGGCCGTGGCGAGCGCGAGGGTCATGATGCCCATCGTCTTCTGCGCGTCGTTCGAGCCGTGGCTGAGGCCCATGATGGCGGCGCTCACCAGCTGCATCTTGCCGAAAAGTTTGTTGACCACGCGCGGCGTGGCCTTGCGCAGGCAGATGTAGAGCAGGGCCATCACGATCGTGGCGACGATGAACCCGATGACGGGCGAGGTGAACATCGGCAGCACGACCTTCGGCCAGAGGCCCACGTGCGAGCCGTCCGGATTGATGATCTGCCAGTGCAGGACCGACCAATGGCCGCCGCTGGTGGCGACCGCGGCGCCGCACAGGCCGCCGATCAGCGCGTGGCTGGAGCTCGAGGGCAGGCCGAGCCACCAGGTGATCAGGTTCCAGATGATCGCCGCCAGGAGCGAGGCCAGCACGGTCGTCTGGGTCACGGCGGCGGTGTCGACCAGCCCGCTGGCGATCGTCTTGGCGACGCTGACGCCGATGAACGCCCCGATCAGGTTGAAGAAGGCCGCGAGCGCGATCGCCTGGCGCGGCGTGAGCACGCGGGTCGAGACGACCGTGGCGATCGCGTTGGCGGCATCGTGGAAACCGTTGATGTACTCGAAGGCGAGCGCCGCGAGCAGAACGAGGAGGACAACCGTCATGGCGGAACGCTCCTCAGGAGTATTTCAGGACGATCTGAAAGACGACGTTGCCGGCGTCGCGGCAGCGATCGATCACCTTCTCGAGCATCTCGTAGAGTTCACGCAGCACGACGAACTGCTTGGGGTCGTAGGGGCCGTTGTAGAGGTCCTTGAGGAACTCGAGCATGAGTTTGTCGGCCTCGCCCTCGGCGTGCTGGAGCCGGCCGTTGGCATCCTGGATCTTCTCGAGGCGGGTGCCGAGCCGGAGCTGCTTGACCATGAAGATGACGGCCTCGGCCGCCTGCTCGATCAATGCGACCTGGTGGACGAAGTGCGCCTGGGGCACCGGGCCGGGATAGATGGAGAGCCGCTCCACGATCTTCTCGACTCCCTTGGGAATGCGGTAGAGCGCGAGGGAGAGCGCTTCGATGTCCTCGCGTTCGAGCGGCGTGACGAACGTCTTGCAGAGCTCCTCGGTGATCTGGGAGGTGATCCGCTTGTCCTTCCGCCGGCTGAGGATGAAGTCGTCGAGGCGGCCGCGCTTGGCCGGGTCGTCGATCGTCGCAAGATACCTGGCGAGCAGGGCGGTGCTGGACTTCGCCTCTTCGGCGCTGGCTTCCAGCAGATCAAAGAACTTCTCATCTTTGCCGAGCAGTTTGCGGAGGGACATGTCCGCCATCTTAAGGCTACCGGGGAGCGGAATGGAAAGCGTGTTCTTCGGAACTGCCCCGGCGGCGGACCGGCGCGGCGGGAGGGACGGAGGCTCCGGCGGACTTCGGCGGCGCCGCCGGCCGCCGGTGCGGCGATTTCGCCGGAAGAAGGGGTTGACAGCGCCGACGACGGTGTCGATTTTCGCCGGCCTTCTTTCTGGCGGCCATAGCTCAGTTGGTTAGAGCACAAGATTGTGGATCTTGGGGTCGCGGGTTCAAATCCCGTTGGCCGCCCCATTTTCATCGCGGTGGAGGGAGCCGCGATCTGCGGGGGTCCCGGGTTGCCGCTCGTGCACCGGGGCGCCCGTGCGGGTCGCCCCCCCGGGAGGGAATGCAGCGGGGCGCGTCGGCCGGCGAATTGCGTGTGCGCCGGTTCCGCCCAGAATTTTCGCCACGATGCATCCGTTTCGGGTCGTCACCTACAACATCGCCCATGGCCGCGGTCTGTCGCCCTACCAGGGGCTCAACACGCATGCCTCGATCCGGCGCAACGTCCTGAAGATCGCGCATCTGCTCGCCGCGCTGAAACCCGATCTCGTGGCGCTCCAGGAGATCGACGAGGACTCCCACTGGAACGGCCGGCTCAACCTGCTCGAGTACCTCCGCGAGCATTCGAAAATCCCCTACGCGGTGATGGGCATCAACAGCCAGCGCGGGGGCGTGAAGCCGCTCCGCTACGGCAACGCCGTGCTCTCGCGCCATCCGATCATGGCCTGGGAGAACGTGTCGTTCGGCCGCAGCGAAATCGGGGGGAAGGGGTTCATCTTCGCCGAGATCGACATCGGCCGGCGGCATGTCGTCCCGGTCGTCAACCTGCACCTGGCCTTCGAGTCGCGGCGGGCCCGCCTGCAGCAGGCCGAGGCGGTGTCCGACTACCTCCACAGCAAATACGGCCACCGCCACGGCGACTGGCTCGTCCCGCCGATCCTCTGCGGCGACCTCAACAACTCGTCGCGCGGTCCCGATGCGACCGCCGCGCTCTACGACTACTTCCAGCGGCATGGGCAGTATTCGCTGCATCCGGCCAACGGCCGCACCTTCCCTTCGCCGCTGCCGAGTCGCACGTTGGACTTCGTGTTCCTGCCGCCGGCCTGCCGTGCGCCGGTCAGCACAATCCTGCGCAGCTACCTCTCGGATCACCGGCCGGTGATCGTCGATTTCCACCTGCCCGGGACACGCACCCATTGACGCGCCCGCGCGCGCGGCCACGACCGCTTTTGTTTCGCCTTTTCGGCGGACGGGCGGCGTGATGCCGTGCACTCCGCCTATGGACCGTATCGCCGATTCCTTTGCCCGGGCGCGCCGCGAGGGCCGCGCCGCCTTCGTCTCCTATCTCTGCGCCGGTGATCCCGATTTCGCCGGCTCGCTGGCCGCCTGCCGGGCGGTGATCGAGGCGGGCGTCGACGTGCTCGAGCTCGGCGTGGCCTTCTCCGACCCGCTCGCCGACGGCCTCACCAACCAGCTTGCCGCCCAGCGGGCGCTCGCGTCGGGCATCACGCCGACCCGCACGCTCGAGCTTGTGCGCGAAATCCGGAAGTTCTCGCAGGTCCCGATCGTCCTCTACACCTACTACAACCTCGTCTTTGCCAACGGGGTCGAGGCGACGGTGCGTGCGGCCAAGGAGGCGGGCGTCGACGGCCTGCTTACGCTCGACCTGCCGCCCGAGGAGGCCGGCGATGTGCAGAAGGCCTGCGCCGCGTGCGGGCTGAAGACCGTGTTCATCGTCGCGCCGACCACGCCCGAGGCACGCCTCGCCAAGATCGCCGCGGCGGCGACCGGTTTTCTCTACTATGTCTCCCGCGAGGGCGTGACCGGCGTGCGCTCGCAGCTCGCCGGCAACATCCCCGAGGCGGTGGCGGCCATCAAGCGGCACACGGCGCTGCCGGTGGTCGTGGGGTTCGGCATCTCCACCGCCGCGCAGGTGCGCGAGGTGGCGGGCGCCGCAGACGGCGTGGTCGTTGGCAGTGCACTGGTGAACATCATCAAGGACCACCTCGGCGATCCCGCGGCGATGCCCGCCGCGATGCGGCAGCGCGCCGCGGAGTTGATCGCCGGCGTCAGCGCGGGCAGACCCGCCTGCGGTTGAGCGCCCGCCCGCCCGCGTAATTTGTCACGTAATACGTGACAGGTTGCGGCGGAGTGTGCCCCGTGGCGCGCAATGGCGGAGGTCACGTGATCTGTGACAAAATTGGGGATCCGACGGCGGCCGTGAGGAGAGGGCGGCGGATGGCACGTACACGCGAAAACGCCCAGCGGCTGCGTCGGGCTTGGCGCGGGTGCCCTGTGCGGATCGGCGCGTCGCGGATGAATCAATTTCCCGAGGCGCTGCGCTCTCCGGTCGCTTGGCGCTGGCGGAGCGGCGGCGGCCGGTGTACGCCCTTCACATGCCCCGGACCCCGTCCTTCCTCCGCCTCGCCGGCGCGCTCCTCGCCGCCACGAGCCTCCTCCCCCTCGCCCCGAGCCAGACTCCCGCCATGTCCACGCCCGCCTACCGCAACCCGGCCCTGCCCGTCGAAGAACGCGTCGCCGACCTGCTCGGCCGCATGACGCTCGAGGAGAAGGTCGGTCAGCTCATGATGCTCGACGCGCGGGCGGACGACCTCTCGTTCATCAACACGCGGCAGCCGGGCTCGATCCTCCACATTCTCGGGGAGAAGATCAACCGGGCGCAGGACCTCGCCGCGCAGAACCGCCTCGGCATCCCGCTGCTCGTCGGCGAGGACGGCATCCACGGGCACTCCTTCTGGAAAGGCGCCACCATTTTCCCGACACAGCTCGCGCTCGCCACGAGCTGGAACCCGGCGCTGCTCGAGCAGGTCGGCCGCGTGACGGCCGAGGAGATGGCGCCCACGGGCATCCAGTGGACGTTCTCGCCCGTGCTCTGCCTGACGCGCGACCTGCGCTGGGGGCGGGTGGGGGAGACCTTCGGCGAAGATCCGTATCTGATCGGTGAATTCGGAACCGCGCTCATCCGCGGCTACCAGGGCCGCGGGCTCGACGACCCGACCGCCGTGCTCGCCACGGCGAAGCACTACGCCGGCTACTCCGAGACGCAGGGCGGGCGCGACGCCTCCGAGGCGGACATCTCGCGCCGCAAGCTCCGCAGCTATTTCCTGCCGCCCTTCGAGCGCGCGGCCCGCGCCGGCGCGATGACGTTCATGACCGGTTACCAGTCGATGGACGGCGTGCCCTCGACCGCCAACCACTGGCTGCTGACCGAGGTGCTCAAGAACGAGTGGGGCTTCCGCGGCGTGCTCGTGACCGACTGGGACAATGTCGGCCGGCTCGTCTACGAGCAGAAGGTTTGTGCGACCTACGCCGACGCCGCGATCGTCGCCCTGCGTGCCGGCAACGACATCATGATGACGACGCCCCAGTTCTACGAGGGCGCGATCGAGGCGGTGCGCAGCGGCCGGCTCAAGGAGGCGGAGATCGACGCGCCGTGCGCGCGTTTCCTCGCGCTGAAATTCCGCATGGGTCTCTTCGAGAATCCCCGGCGCGCCGACCTCGCGAAGGCGGCCGAGGTCATCGCCCGGCCGGAGCATCGTGCGGCCAACCTCACGGCCTCGCGCCAGAGCCTCGTGCTGCTGCAGAACAACGGCCTGCTGCCGCTCGACCCCGCGAAGGTGCGGTCGATCGCCGTGGTCGGCCCGAACGCCGACGACGCCGTGCAACAGCTCGGCGACTGGACCTTGGGCGCGTCGCAGCACCCGCCGGAAGCCGGCACGCAGCCCCGGGAGAAGGTGACGACGGTGCTCGACGGCATCCGCGCCCTGGTGCCGGCGGGCTGCACCGTGCGGCACGAGCGCGGCTGCTCGATCATCGACGACGATCTCTCCGCCCTGCCCGCCGCGGTCGCAGCCGCGCAGGCGAGCGACGTGGTGGTGGCCGTCGTGGGCGACCATCTGCGCTACATCGGCGAGGGCCAGAGCACCGCGACCCTGGAGCTGCAGGGCGGCCAAGTGGCCTTGCTCGAGGCGCTGGAGAAGACCGGCAAACCGCTGATCGTCGTGCTCGTGAACAGCAAACCGCTCGTGCTGCCCGCCGCCGCGAAACGCGCCGCGGCCATCCTCGAGGGCTTCAATCCCGGCATGGAGGGAGGCCGCGCGATCGCGGAGGCGGTCTTCGGCCAACTGAATCCGTCGGGCAAGCTCACCATCTCGATTCCGGTCCACGTCGGCCAGCAGCCGGTGTTCTACAGCCAGGTGCGCGGCCAGCACGGCGACCGTTACGCGGATCTCACCCAGGAGCCGCTCTTCCCGTTCGGCCACGGACTGAGCTACACGAACTACGCGTATTCGAATCTCCGTATCGACGCGGCGGCGCTCGCCCCTGGCGCGGCGGCGGTGGTGTCCGTGGATGTCGAGAACACGGGCGCCCGCGGCGGCGACGAGATCGTGCAGGTCTACGTGAGCGACCTCGTCACCTCCGTCACGTGGGTGAACAAGGCGCTGAAGGGCTTCGCCCGCGTGCACCTCGAACCGGGTGAGAAGAAGACTGTGCAGGTGACTCTTCCGTACGAGGCGTTCCAGCTCGTGGACGCGGAGGGTCGCAGCGTGGTCGAGCCCGGCGAGTTCGAGGTTCTGGCCGGACCGTCGTCGCGCGACCGGGATCTGCTGCGGGTGACGCTGCGGGCGGAGTGAGGCGGCCGGTGCGCCGGTGGCCCGCGCCGGTCGGCTGTCGCCGACCGCGGGGCCTCCGCCGGGGCGGGGCTTCAGCCGCCCTGCAGCTGCTTGCGGAAGTAGGCGATCGTGCGCTCGAGGCCCTGCTCGAGCGGAACCTGCGGCTCCCACTTGATCACGCGCCGCGCGAGCGAGATGTCGGGCTGGCGCTGTTTCGGGTCGTCGGAAGGCAGCGGTTTGAAGACGATCTTCGACCGGCCGCCGACGAGCTTCAGCGTGAGCTCGGCGAGCTGGAGCATCGTGAACTCGCCCGGGTTGCCGCAGTTCATCGGACCGACGATCTCCGTCTGGTTCATGAAGCGCACGAAGCCCTCGATCAGGTCGTCGACATAGCAGAAGGAGCGCGTCTGGGTGCCATCGCCGTAGATGGTGAGGTCCTCACCCTTGAGCGCCTGCACGATGAAGTTGGAGACGACGCGCCCGTCGTTGGCGAGCATGCGCGGCCCGTAGGTGTTGAAGATGCGAATGACGCGGATATCGACCTTGTTCTCGCGGTAGTAGTCGAAGAAGAGCGTCTCGGCGCAGCGCTTGCCCTCGTCGTAGCAGGAGCGGCGGCCGATCGGGTTGACGTGGCCCCAGTACTCCTCCCGCTGCGGGTGCATCTCGGGGTCGCCGTACACCTCGGAGGTCGAGGCCTGGAACACGCGCGCCTTCACGCGCTTGGCGAGCCCGAGGCAGTTGATCGCGCCCATCACCGAGGTCTTGGTGGTCTTGATCGGGTTGTATTGATAGTGCGGAGGCGACGCGGGGCAGGCGAGGTTGTAGATCTGGTCCACCTCGAACTTGAAGGGGTCGACGACATCGTGCCGCACGAACTCGAAGCGCGGATGCTGCAGCAGGTGGGCGATGTTCTCCTTCCGCCCCGTGAAGAGGTTGTCGAGGCACACGAGCTCGTGGCCGTCGTTGATCAGGCGGTCGCACAGATGCGAACCAAGGAAGCCAGCCCCACCGGTGATCAGGATGCGCATGGGCGAGCACCGTGCAGGAAGGCGTCGCGTTGGCCAGCAAATGTTGGACGCAACCCGCGCTTGGCCCGGAGGGCGGCGGGCGACCGAAACCGGGCCGTTTTGTTCCCCATTTGGCGTGAACTATTCTCGTTGATGTGCGCGACGCCGGCCGTAGTTACCTCGCCCCTCCTCGGCCCCGAACCGGGGAGCAAACCACAAACAAGAAAACTAGATCATGAAACTCATTGCTGTTCTCGCAGCCTCCTCCATCGGCGTGGCCGCGTTCGCCCAGGACACCGCCGTCTCGAACGAGACGACCGCCCCTGTCGCGACCGCCGGCCTGCTCGGCAGCCGCTTCGTCACGACCGGCTTCAGCTGGACGGATGTCAACCACTCCGGCGTCGACGCGATGTCGACGGGCCTGTCGCTCAACGTGCCGGTCACGGCCAACTTCGATGTCTCGCTCGGCTACGGCTACTCCTGGGCCGAAGGCGCGATCGACCTCGGCCACAGCGCCGGCGCGACCGTCACCGGCTACATCGTGCGCGGCAGCCTGCGGCCGTTCGCGAGCGCCAGCCTCGGCTACGTCTGGGTCCCGAACTCCTACGACAAGGATCACGGCGTCTGGGGTGCGGATGTCGGTGTCGAGTACGCGCTCAACGACAAGCTCGCCCTGACCGTGAGCACGGGCTACGGCGACGACTTCGGCCAGCACCGCGACAGCACGTGGGACGCGACCGTCGGCGCGAGCTACAACTTCACCGCGAAGCTCGCGGGCACCGCCGCCGTCTCGTATCTCGAGGGCGGCTCGGTCGGCTTCTCCGCCGGCGTGGCCTTCCGCTTCTGACGAACCGTCGCAACGATTCAACAACAAGCCCGCGGACGCGAGTCCGCGGGCTTTTCCTTCTCCGGGTGCTGGGACGGGGCGGCCGCCCGGGGGCGCGGCACTAGGCGGCCGGCGGCTTGGGCAGGAGCTTCGCGACAAGCCAGACGAGCAGCGCCACCACCAGGGCCAACGCGCCCCAGAACGCGAACCGCGCGGCCGGGCCGCCGAAGCCGGAGGCGGCGCGGCCGGCTTCCCCGCCCGCGGCCGCCCGCAGTGTGGCGGTGTTCTGCGG
>JAEZSJ010000125.1 GCA_023443985.1 Verrucomicrobiota bacterium
GTACTGCGTCGGCGCCTACACCGACATCCACGGCATTCCCAAGGGCAAGTTCGTCCCGATCGACCACTTCCTGCACTTCGCGCACGGTTCCGAACTCTACACCGGCTACGCGCTCGACGGCCTCGGCCAGCGCCCCAACGACGACGAGATCGCCTCGTTGCCCGACCTCGACCGCGGCTTCCAGCTTCCATGGAAACCCGAGGTCGCCTGGTTCCCGGCCGACAACACCTTCCACGGCGAGCCCTACGCGATCAACACGCGCGTCGCGTTGAAGAAGGGCCTAGCCGACGCCGCCACGCTCGGCCTCGGCTTCAACCTCGGCATCGAGTGCGAGGTCTTCGTCGTGAAACAGGCGGAGGACGGGAAGATCAGCATCCCCAACGCGGACGACAATCTCGTGAAGAGCTGCTACGACGTTAAGCGCTTCCTCGACCGCTATGCCTGGCTCGACAAGGTCTCCACCGCCATCGGCCAGCTCGGCTGGGACCTCTACTCGCTCGACCACGAGGACGCGCATTCGCAGTTCGAGTTCGACTTCAAGTACGCCGACGCGCTCACAATGTGCGACCGCTACGTCTTCTTCCGGATGATGGCGAAGCACTATGCCGCCGAGGAGGGTCTGCTCGCGACGTTCATGCCCAAGCCCTTCGCCGACAAGACCGGCAACGGCGCGCACTTCAACATGTCGCTTTACGAGCTCGCCTCCGGGAAGAACGCCTTCAAGTGCGACCCGAAGGACGACCCGCGTGGTCTCGGTCTCACGCCGCTGGCGTATTCGTTCATCGCGGGCATCATCCGCCACGGCCCGGCGATCTGCGCCGCGCTCGCACCGACGGTGAACAGCTACAAGCGCCTCATCCGCCGCGGTGCGATGAGCTACTACTCGTGGGCGCCGGTCTTCAACAGCTTCGGCACCAACAACCGCACCAACTCCATCCGCGTGCCGATGGGCGGTGGCCGCTGCGAGAGCCGCAACGCCGACTCCTCCTGCAACCCGTACCTCGGCGCCACGCTCCTGCTCGCCGCCGGCCTCGAGGGCATCCGCGAGAAACTGGATCCGGGCGCTCCCCAGGAGGAGAACCTGTACGAGCTGCGCGAGGCCGAACTGGCGAAACGCAACATCCGCTACCTGCCACGCGATCTCGAGGAGGCCGTCGAGCAGTTCGCCGCCGATCCCTTCATCACGAAGGTGCTCGGCCAGGAGCTGCGCGACGAGTTCATCACCTACAAGACCGACGAGTGGCGCGCCTACCACCTCACGGTCAGCCAATGGGAAGTCGACCGGTATGCCCGGCTCTTCTGATACGAACGGTTCGTCCTCCACACCCGCACCGGCCTCGACGGCCGGCGCGGACTCTGGCATGGAATCCGCCATGCCTCGCGCCCCGCGCAAACCCGACAAGGTCGCCCGCTTCAGCGTCTCGTTGCCTGAGAGCCTGCTCGACGAACTCGACGCGATGGTGACCAAGCGCGGTTTCCAGAGCCGCTCGCAAGCGATCGCCGCCCTCGCACGCGATGGCCTCGTGGAGTTCGCCAGCCAGACCGGGTCGGGTTCCGTCGGCGGCACCATCTCGCTCGTCTACGATTACCGGAAGCGCGACCTGCAGGCGAAACTCGCGGAAATCCAGCACCGTTACTTTCTGCTGATCGTCTCCTCGATGCACGTCCACCTCGAGCACCACAACTACCTCGAGGTGCTTTTGGTCCAGGGCGCGGCCGACGAGTTGCGCAAGCTCACCGACGAGCTCGTGACCTGCAAAGGCGTGAAAAACGGCCGGCTCAACCTGATGGCCGCCGCCATCCCGCCGCTGCAGTAGCAGGGCGGGGCGGGCTTGCCTGCTGTAGCCGGCCGCGCCGAGGCCGGCCTCCGCCGTAGCTGGATCGCGCAGCGATTCAGCCCTTCGCGCCTTACGGCTCCACGACGCCGAACGCGCGTTTCGCGCCCTTGCGTCCATTTTCGCCCACTCGGCGCACTCGGCACGGACCCTGCAGTAACACCACTGCGAACGTTCGTAACACCACCGACTCCGATGCCCGCCTCTCCGCTCTACACCAAGACCCTCACCCACGCCGGCATGTGGTCCGGCGTGATATCCCGCGGGAAGACCCTCCGCCTCACCGACCGCCAGGGCGGCGCCAACGTCGGCCTGCTGCTCTACCACGCCGACATGCCGACCGAGCGCTACAACATGCCCGACACGCTCAAGGGACAGCACATCTTCCATGTCCGCGCTCCATATTGCTTGCACTCGGACATGGGCCGGGTCCTCGCCTCAATCGTCGCCGACTCCGCCGGCTGGCACGACGCCGTCTGCGGCTGCGGCGACGCCCAACTCACCGCCGCACGCTACGGCGACAAGTCCTTTCAGACCGTGCGCAACGAGTACCACCGCAACGCCCACGACTGCTTCCTCGTCGAACTCGCGAAGTGGGGCCTCGGCAAACGCGACCTCGTGCCGAACCTCAACCTCTTTTCGAAGGTGGTCGCCGACGATGCGGGCAAACTCGCCTTCGTTCCCGGCCACTCGCAGGCCGGCGGCTTCATCGACCTGCGCTTCGAGCTGAACACGCTCGTCGTCCTCAACACCTGCCAGCACCCGCTCGACCCCGATCCCGTCTACCACCCACGCGAGGTGAAGCTCGAAGTCTTCCCCGCCGCTGGTCCAGTCGCGCCCGACGACCGTTGCCGTCAGTCGCGCCCGGAGAACGGGCGGGCGTTTCGGAACACTGAAGACTACCACGCACTCCGGACGTGAAACCGAAACGCCCGAGAAGTTGGTAGTTGGAAATTTGCAGTTGGTCCGGAGCACGCCCTCACCACCGCCGCCACGCCTGCGCCCCAACTCCCAACTGCAAACTGCCCACTACCTCCGCGCCTCCGCCACCAACTTCCAAATTCCAACTTCTCTCTCCTTCTGTTCCCACCGCCCGGCCCCTCCGCGCCATGATCACTCTCACCGAAAGCCCGCTTCAGCCGTCCGTCGCGCTCTACCGCAAGACCATCCTCGCCGGCGACTACTGGTCGCACGAGATCAAGGCCGGCCAGACCTTCCGCATCGTCGACCTCGAGGGCAACCAGGCCGCCGACACGCTCTTCTACGACGCCCACGATCCGGCCAACCGCTACAGCGCCTCCGACACGATCCGCCACCAGGCCGTGCTCTACCTCTCCACCGGCACGCGTCTCATGTCCACCGAGGGCGACGCGCTGCTCACCATCGTCGCCGACACCTGCGGCCGGCACGACACGCTCGGCGGGGCCTGCTCGCGCGAGAGCAACACCATGCGCTACGCCCACGAGAAGGAGCACATGCACGCCTGCCGCGACAGCTTCATCCGCGGTGCGCAGGAGATCACCGCCACCTGCGGCTGCGCCCACCACGCCGGGTTCGACTGGGGCAAGCGCGACATCACCTGCAACATCAACTTCTTCATGAACGTCCCCGTGACGCCCGCCGGCGACCTCAAGTTCGACGACGGCGTGTCCGGTCCCGGCCGTTACGTCGAGCTGCGCGCCGAGCGCGACGTCATCTGCCTGATCTCGAACTGCCCCCAGCTGAACAATCCCTGCAACGCCTACAACCCGACGCCGATTGAAGTCCTGATTTGGGATGCCGGGTCCGGGGCGGCGGCGGGTTGCGGGAGGAAGTAGTTGGCAGTTGGAAGTTGGTAGTTTGTGAAAACCGCCCGTCACTCTTCTCCCTCGCCGGACTTGGCCTTCGGCCTGAGCGAAGCCAAGTACGCGTTCAACAGCGGCAGCAACTCGTCTAGCGTGGTGTGCAGTGCTTTGCGTGACTCCGCACTGAGCAGCTTCCGGTGGTCGGCGCGCCGCAAAAAATGCCGCGCCTCGTACAGCGAGCCACGTGCGATCCGCACAAAGCGCTGGTTGTCTGCCGCCGAAGCTCGGCCGAATCCCTCCGCGATGTTCGCACCGACGCTGTCAGCTGCGCGCACCAGTTGTCCACCGACCGTCTCCCGCGCGAAGCGATCCCACGATAGCACAACATCCCACACCAGGTCGGCCAGCCGTTCAGCCGCCGCGTACACCCGCAATTCCTCCAATTTGAGCACAGCCATGATGGTTCCTCCTCTGTGGGGAGCAGCGGAGCACCGACGCTAGAGACCGCGCCTCCGTCACCAACTTCAAACTTCCAACTTCCCTTTCCATGTTTGCGAAAATCCTCATCGCCAACCGCGGCGCCATCGCCTGCCGCATCATCCGCACGCTGCGCCGGCTCGGCATCAAGTCCGTCGCCGTCTACTCCGAGGCCGACGTCGGCTCGCTCCACGTCGCGCTGGCCGACGAGGCCGTGCTGATCGGGCCCGCGCCCGCCGCGCAGAGCTACCTCGCCGTCGACAAGATCCTCGAGGTCGCGCGCCGGACCGGCGCACAGGCGATTCATCCCGGCTACGGCTTCTTGTCCGAGAATCCCGGATTCGCCGAGGCGTGCGCCGCCGCCGGCATCGCCTTCATCGGGCCGAAGCCCGACCAGATGCGCCGCTTCGGCCTCAAGCACACCGCGCGCGAGATTGCGCAGGCCGAAGGCGCGCCGCTTCTGCCCGGCACCGGCCTGTTGTCCGATGTCGCCACCGCGTTGCGCGATGCCGAGCGCATTGGTTATCCGGTGATGCTCAAGAGCACCGCCGGCGGCGGCGGCATCGGCATGCAGCTCTGCTGGAACGCCGCCGAGCTCGAGCCCGCCTTCGCGCGCGTCGACCGGCTCAGCCGCGCCAACTTCAAGGAGAGCGGCCTCTTCCTCGAGAAGTACGTCGAGCGCGCCCGCCACATCGAGGTGCAGATCTTCGGCGACGGCCGCGGGCGTGTCGTGGCGCTCGGCGAGCGCGAGTGCTCGGTCCAACGCCGCAACCAGAAGATCATCGAGGAGACGCCAGCCCCGGGCCTTTCAGAGGAAACACGCGCCCGCCTGCTCGATTGTGCCGAGCGGCTCGGCCGCGCCGCCGGCTACGAGTCGGCCGGCACCGTCGAATTCGTCTACGACGACGCGACCGACGCGTTCTATTTCCTCGAGGTGAACACCCGCCTCCAGGTCGAGCACGGCGTGACCGAGGAGGTCACCGGTCTCGATCTCGTCGAATGGATGGTCCGCCAGGCGGCGGGCGAACTCGACCTCTCCACCTTCGTCCGCCGCACGAGCGGCGCGTCGATCCAAGTGCGTCTCTACTCCGAGGATCCGGGAAAGAACTTCCAGCCCGCGACCGGGGTGCTCACCGAGTTCGTCGTCCCGCGCAGCTTGCGCCTCGAGACCTGGTGCGAACGCGGCACCGAGGTCAGCCCGTACTACGACCCGATGCTCGCGAAGCTCATCGCGCGGGGCCCCAACCGCGTCGCTGCGCTCGCGCAGCTCACGCAGGCGCTGGCCGAGACGCGCGTCGGCGGTTTGGAGACAAATCTCCTCTACCTCCGCCAGATCGTCGACTCCGCCGGCTTCGTCGCCGGCAAAGTCACCACGCGTTACCTCGAGAAGTTGCCCTATGTCGCGCCCACGATCGAGGTGCTCGACGGGGGCACGCAGACGACCGTGCAGGATTATCCCGGCCGCCTCGGCCATTGGGATGTGGGCGTGCCGCCCTCCGGCCCGATGGACCCGCTGGCGTTCCGTCTCGCCAACCGTCTTGTCGGCAATCCCGCCTCCGCCGCCGGCCTCGAGATCACGCTCTCGGGCCCGACGCTGCGCTTCAACACCGCCGCCACCATCGCACTCACCGGCGCAGAACTCGTGGCCACACTCGACGGCAAACCCGTCGCCGCCTGGCGCGCCTTCAAGGTGAAGGCCGGCCAGACGCTCCGTCTCGGCGCGCTCACCGGCGCCGGCATGCGTGCGTATCTGGCAATTCGGCACGGATTCGACGTGCCTGACTACCTCGGCAGCAAGAGCACGTTCACCCTCGGCCTCTTCGGCGGCCA
>JAEZSJ010000148.1 GCA_023443985.1 Verrucomicrobiota bacterium
CACGCGGTTGTTCGCGACGCTCGAGTCCGCCGTGCCGTGCAGTCTGCGGGTGTGCGTGCAGGTGGTGGCCGAGGAGGTGGCGGGGCTGCCGCGTGACCGTGCGGTGGCGACAACGATCGATGGCTCCCGGCTTGAGTTGAATCCAGACCTCTCGCGCGCGACTGCCGAGCTGGATCTGCCGCGCTTCGGTCTGCCTGCGGGGACGTATCGGCTGGAGTTTCGCGAAGTGTTGCCGCCCCGACGGCTGGTGAAGAGCGAGACGTTCGTGACACAGGAGCCGGCCGAGACCGAGCCGTTCAACCTCGCCGACCCGGAGAACGGGGGCCTGCTCGAGGCCGTGTCCGGCGAAGGCGGCGCGGGGCTGACGTGGGCGTGGATGACGCTGCGTCCGCACAACACCAAGGTCTGGCAGACGAACGAGCGCCGACCGGGCGCGGAGCTGCCGGCCGAACTGGTGCTCTCTTTCTACAAACGCGAACCAGCGGTGGTCGCGGCCGTGGAGATCCTACCGGGTGATCCATCGGCCGGACCGCACAAGGTCGAGGTGTGGGGCTCGATGACCTCGGCGACGGACGGCTTCCAGAAGCTCGCCGAGCAATCCTTCCGACCGACCTCCGAGCCCGCGCCCTGCCGCATCACGATCCCGAGCAGCACAGTGCGGTTCCTGAAGGTGCGGTTGCCCGACACGCACGACGAGCAACCCGCGGTGGCGGTGCAGTCACTGCGCGTATACGAGGGGCGCGTCGGTGGCTACCAGCCGTTGCGCGAACGTTTTCCGGAGCTGCGCGACTGGCGGTTGCAGCCCAAGCACGCGGCGCAGCAGGGGTTGTTTTTCCTTCAGGCCAGCGGTGTCGAGTTTCAGCGGCTCAACAACTGCATGGGCTGTCACGTGCAGTCGCAGGCGCTCATGGGTGTCAGCATGGCTCGGAAGAACGAGTACGTGGTCAGCGACGCCGTCGAGCGCGAGCTGGCCGAGTTCACGATGGTGTGCGCCACGTCGCGCGGCGACATCGGCCGCGGCCCGGCGGAGGGCGACGACTCGGCGCCGGACCGGACCAACACGATCTTCGGCGCGCTCGGCCTGCGGTACGCGCGACCTGAACCGAAGATCACCGCCGAGCTGCAGGCCGCCGCACGCTGGCTGGCGACCCAGCAGGAGCCCGAGGGACAGGTTTACCCGGACTCCTCGGACCTGCCGGTCACGCAGGGCGAGGTTCTGCAGACCGCCCACGCGATGGATGTCTGGGCGGCGGTGCTCGCCGCCGGCGGCGAACCGCAGCTCGAGGACAACCTCTCCCGCGCCCTCGCGTGGCTCACGCAGGCGCCGGTCGAGACGACGCAGGACAAGGTCTTCAAGGTGCTCGCGTTCGTGCGCCATGGCGGAGAAGCGGAGCGGAGACTCGCGCGCCAGCTCTGCCAGCAGCTGCTCGCCGAGCAGGGGAAAGACGGCGCGTGGCGCGTCGATCCCGTGGATGAGGGTGGCATCCCGAGTCCGTTCGCCACCGGCCAGGTGCTCTACGCGCTGCGGCGGGCGGGCTTCAGCCCGAATGCGCCGTCGTTTCGCCGCGGTGTGCAGTGGCTGCTGCTCAAACAGAGCAACGATGCGTCGTGGAAGTCCGGCGACACCAGCTCGCCGTTCGCCTCGACCATGTGGCCGGTCATCGCGCTCACCGGCAGCTTCAGCTCCGGGGCCGAGCCCGCGCGCCTGAGCGTGGTGGCGCTTCCGCGCCCGGTGCCGCCGCCCCCGCCGCCACCCGCGCCGGTGCTCGTCGCGCCGAAGGCGACGCTGCCGAAAAACATCCTGTTCGTCTTCGACTGCTCCTTCTCGATGACCGAGAAGATCCGCAAGCGCGCGAAGTTCGATATCGCGAAGGAGGTCCTGCGCGAGGTCATCAACAAGTTGCCCGACGACACGAAGGTCGGTCTGCGGCTCTACGGTCATCGCCACGGCTCGATGACGAACGAGAGCCGTGCCGACACCGAACTCGTCGCGCCGATCGGCCCGCTCGATCGCACGCGGCTCATCCGCACGATCGATGGCGCCAAGGCGATGGGGCAAACGCCGCTCGTTCTCTCCACCCTGGCCGCGGGCGAGGATCTCAAGAAGGCCGGCGGCGGCATCATCGTCGTCGTGACCGATGGCGAGGAGAGTTGCGGTGGACGTCCGCGCAAAGCCGGCCCGCAACTCGCCGAACTCGGCGTGCCGCTGCGCCTCGAGGTGATCGGCTTCGCGCTCACCGGCCGCCGCGTGGCGGAGGACATGATCGCGTTCACCGCGCCCACCGGCGGACGTTTCCACACCGCGGCCGACGGCCTTCAGCTCGCCACCGCCCTGCGGGAGGCGAGCCGACCGGATCCCGTGGTCGCCCCGCCGCCTCCTCCGCCGCCCGCGCCGCCTGAGCCCGAGGATCTGCCGTACGAGGTTTTCGATGCCGAGGACCATTCTGTGGCGAAGAGCAGCACACTCGGCGGTGAGCCGCCGGAGCTCGCGCCCGGGGTGTACCGCGTGGAGCTACGCGACGGCGGCAGGACCGCGAGCCTCGCCGGGCTGAAACTCGCGGAAGGGCAGACGCTCGAGCTGCGTTACGATCCCGCGACCGGCCGAATCGAGTACGCGCCGTAGCGGTCGCGCGCCGCTCGGGAGTTGCGCGGCACGGCGGCGCGCGCCAAGTTCCGCGCCGCCATGTCGCACGCGAAACCCACCGCCCTCCTGCAACAACGTCTCGGAGCCGGCGTCGTCCGGACCGACGAGAAGTCGCGTTTTGCCGGTTCGTTCGACGGCAGCAAGATCGCCTTCGATTGCGATGCGGTCGTGCGCGTGCGCAAGGACGCCGATGTGGCCGTCGTGCTTGCGTTGGCCAACGAGCACTGCGTGCCCGTCACGGTGCGCGGCGGCGGCACGTCGCTCACGGGGTCGGCGTCACCACGTTTTGGAGGCTGGGTGCTGGATCTCTCCAAGCTTGCGAAGATCCGCATCGACGCGGAGGCCGGGCTCGCGGTGGTGCAGGCGGGCGCGAAGGTCGGCGACGTGCAGCGCGCGGCGGCGGCCGCGGGTTGGTTCTACCCGCCGGATCCGTCGTCGAAGGAATACAGCACGATCGGCGGCAACATCGCCTGCAACGCCGGCGGCATGCA
>JAEZSJ010000171.1 GCA_023443985.1 Verrucomicrobiota bacterium
GGCTTGGCCTGCTGGTCGAAGGCGAGCACGTCGATCGTGGTCTTCGCGTCCTTGCCGCCGAAGGTCAGGCGGAGTCCGTCGAAATGGTTGGTCCAGGAGCCGTCGAGCGGCGTGCCGTCGCTGACCAGCCACTGGTCGCCGAGCTGGATGTCCTGTCGCCCGGCGACCACCGTCAACGGCGTGCCCGCGACCTCCGTGGTCCATCGCGCGTACAGGTTGTCGACGATGCCATGTTTCCATTCCTCGCCTTCGCCCGCGGTGGTGGCCGCGTTGAACCAGTAGCGGGGCTCGGCCGAGACGCGGCCGAAAAGGGTGAGGTTCGGGAGCGGCTCGGTCGTCTCCCAGAGGCGGAGGCGCACGCGGAGATAGTCGCGTACGTTGGTGCCGTAGCTGCGAAGGGTGTGGGCGCTGTCATAGGCCTCGTACCGGGTCCGGAAATCGCCGCCCCATTGGAAAACCGGTCTGTCGCTGGCGGACGAGACGGCTGGCTGGGCGGACGCGCCGGTCACGCCGGCGGCGAGGAGGAACGAGACGCAGAGGCTGCGTTGGAGTTTCATTGGCCGTTGCTGGTGTGTTCGATGGTCGGGGGGCCCCCGCCCTGCACCGCTCTATCGGCCGGGAGGGGAAGGGCTGAAGCAAGATCACCAGCACGCCGGAGGCAATGGTGTAGGTGAAGGATGGGGCGTGGGGCCGCCTGTCGGGACCGCCCCGGCAGCGCCGCCGGGCGGCCGGCGGAGCCTGCATTAACCCCCTGTCGCGGGGGCGTACCCGGATGCCGGCGTCGAGTTTTCGCTCGTTTTCACCCCGCCGGGGCGCTGAGCCTCCCGATTCGCATGGACGCACCCGCCGCCGCACCGAAACCGAAGTTGTTCTCCCTCGCCTGGCCGATCTTCGTCGAGCAGGGGCTGCGCGTGCTCATCGGAACAGTGGATACGCTCATGGTCAGCCATCTCGGCGATGCGGCGGTGGCGGGCGTGGGCGTGGCCTCCTACGTCTTCACGCTGTTCATCATCCTTTTCGCCTTCATCGGCATCGGCAGCAGCGTGGTGATCACCCAGTACCTCGGCGGGCGGGACCGGAGGAGCGCGGACCAGATCTCCACGACGGCGATCGCGGCGAACACCTGGATCGGCGTGGCCGCCAGCGCGCTCGTGCTGGCCCTGGCCGAACCGATGCTCCGGCTGATGGAGCTCGACGGCGCCCCCCTCGCCTACGCCAAGCCGTTCCTGCTCCTGATGGGCGGCACGCTGTTCCTCGAGGCGATGAACGGCGCGATCGCCGCCACCCTGCGGGCCCACACCCACACCCGCGACGCCATGTGGGTGACCGCTGGACAGAACGTGGTGAACGTGATCGGCAACTGCCTGCTGCTCTTCGGGCTGCTCGGCTTTCCCAAACTGGGCGTGGTCGGCGTGGGCATCTCGGGCATCGTGAGCCGCCTCTTCGCCAGTGTCGCGCTGTGGATCCTGCTCGAGTGGCGCACCCGTTTGAAGATTCGCGCGCGGGACTTCTTCCGGATCCAGCGCGCCAAGCTCGGGAGCATCCTCCACATCGGGCTGCCCGCCGCGGGCGAGCACACGAGCTGGTGGCTGGCGTTCATGATGATCACGCGCTTCTGCGCCGAGATGGGCGGCAGCGCGCTGGCGACGCAGCAGTATGTGATGAACATCATCCGCTGGGTCGTGCTGCTGAACGTCTCCATCGGCCTCGGCACCGAGATCCTCACCGGCTACCTCATCGGCGCCGGCCAGTTCGACGAAGCCTACCGCAGCCTGCTGCGCAGCGTGAAGCTCGGCATGCTCTGCGCCCTCGGCGGGGCCGTCGTGCTCGCCGCCGGCGCGCCCTGGCTGCTCGGCGCGTTCACCAACGACCCCTCGATCATCGCCGTGGGGGTCCTCCTCCTGCGCATGGGTCTGGTGATCGAGCCGGGGCGGGTCTTCAACGTAATCGTGATCAACTCCCTCCGGGCCACCGGCGACGCGCGCTTTCCGGTCTTCGTCGGCCTGTGCGTGATGTGGGGCGTGTGGGTCCCGTTGTCCTGGTTTCTTGGACTCCGGCTGGGTTGGGGCATGCCGGGCATCTGGTGTGCGATGGCCATCGACGAGTGGACTCGCGGCCTGCTGATGTACTGGCGCTGGCGCAAATGGAAGTGGCTGCCCTACGCCCAACGCAGCCGCGCGAGGGCGCAGGAGAAGGCGTTCGGCGAAGCCCACACCGCCGGCATGGCGGGCGGCGCGGTGTGAGCGGCCCGGCCCGCGCCGCACCGGTCGGGCGCCCTGCCCGCCCATCGACCAGTCGTGCCCACCCTGGAGGGCACCGGCTTCGGACCGGGGACAGAAATCGGCCGGGCCGGCGACGCCGGCAAAGAAAAGCCCGACAGCGTCGGGCTGCCGGGCGGGAGGAAACGACGACCGCGCAACGCGGCCTCAGCCGTTGGCGATCTTGCGCTGCACCGGGAACACCGGCCGCAGCGCGTGGCTGAGCTGGTCGTGCAGGTCCTGCATCTTGCGGTAGACGGCGACGTTCGCCTTGTTGGGCTGGCACCGGGTCGCCTCGTCGAGCGCGACGATGCGGCGGGTCAGGTCCTCGAGCTTGGCCTTCGGATTCGCCTGGCGCGCCACGCACCACGCGGCCTGGAGCGCGCCGCCGAGCGCCGCACCCTCGTCCTCGACCATCGCCACGACGGGCACGCCGAAGACATCGGCCATGATCTGGCGCCACACGGGCGACTTCGCGCCGCCGCCGGTGATGCGGATTTCCTTCGCCTTCACGCCGAGCGCGCCGAGGCGGCGCAGACCGTAGTTCATGCCGAGCGTGGCGCCCTCCATCGCGGCGCGGGCGAAGTGCGCCGGGGTGTTGGTCTTCGCGTTGAGACCGATGAAAGCGCCCGAGCCGGTCGGCACGTTGGGCGTGCGCTCACCGGCGTAGTACGGGAGGAGCAGCAGGCCGTCGCAGCCGGCCGGAGCCGCCGCCACCTGCGCATCGAAGGTCTTCACGTCCCAGCCGAAGAGGTTGCGCATGTGCTCGGTGACGCTGGTGACGTTCATCGTGCACAGCAGCGGCAGCCAGCCGCCGGTGGAGCTGCAGAACGCGGCGATTTCGCCGTCGGGGTCGCAGACCGGCTTCTTGCTGAAGGCATAGATGGTGCCGGAGGTGCCGAAGCTGGCGGTGACGACGCCCGGCTCCACATTTCCAGTACCGATGGCGCCCATCATGTTGTCGCCGCCGCCGGCGCTGACGACCACGCTGGTCGAGAGGCCGTACTTCTCGGCGATTTCCGGGCGGAGCGTGCCGGCCGACGCGTGCGAGGGGGAGATCTTCGGCAGGTACTGCGCGAGCTTCGGATCGATGGCGTCGATCGCCGCCTTCGACCAGGCGGCCTTGCGCACGTCCATGAGGGCGGTGCCCGAGGCGTCGCCGAACTCCATGAAATACTGGCCGGTGAGGTGGAAATTGAGGTAGTCGTGCGGGAGGAGGACGTGGCGGAGGCGGCGGTAGTTGGCCGGCTCCTTCTTCTTCAGCCAGGCGATCTTGCCCGCGGTGAAGCCGGCGAGCACGAGGTTGCCGGTCTTCTTCAGCGTGGCCTTGGGCCCGCCGAGCTTCTTCATGATCGCCTCGCACTCGGGCACCGGGGAGGTGTCGCACCAGAGCTTGGCCGGGCGGATGACCTCGCCCTGCTCGTCGAGCGGCACGAAGCCGTGTTGCTGGCCGGATACGCCGATGCCGGCGACGGCGGAGCGGTCGACCTTGTCGAGCACGGAGAGGATGACCTTGTCGAGCGCCTCAGTCCAGGCGGACGGATGCTGCTCCATGTGGCCGACGGGGAGGTTCGGGATGAGCTGGTAGGAGGCGCGCGCCTCGGCGACGACCTTGCCGGACTCGAGGTCGAGGACGATGGCCTTGGTGCTCTGCGTGCCGCTATCGATGCCGATGAAGAGACTCATGGGATGGTGTTGGATCTGGTGGGAGTTGCGGATCGTGCCAAACCGGGGGGATCGAGGCCACAGATCTGCGGGGTCCGCGTGAACCCTGCGACAAGAAAAAGGCCGCGGGCGAACGCCCGCGGCCGTGGAAGTGGGTTGCTGGAGGCGCTCAGGGTTTCAGCGAGGCGCAGAACTTGGCGAGGCGGCGCACGCCCTCCTCGATGATCTTGTCGCCGGTGGCGTAGCTCAGGCGCAGGCAGTTGTCGGCGCCGAAGGCCCCGCCGGGGACCGCGGCGACCTTCTCCTGGTCGAGGAGCTTCGCGCAGAACTCGCCCGAGGTCATCCCGAACGAGCTGATCACCGGGAAGAGGTAGAACGCGCCCTGGGCCAGGCCGCAGGTGATGCCGGGGATCTTGTTGAGCTCGGCGTGGAGGAACTTCCGCCGGCGGTCGAAGGCCTCGAGCATGGGCGCGAGCGCCGCCTTGGCCTTCTCCTTCTCCTTGAGTGCGGCGAGCGCGCCGTACTGGGCGAAGGTGGTGGCGTTCGACGAGGTCTGGCTCTGGATGTCGATCGCCGCCTTCAGCACGTCGGCCGGGCCGACCATGGTGCCGAGGCGCCAGCCGGTCATCGAATAGCTCTTGCTGAAGCCGGAGACGACGATCGTCGCGGCGGCGGCCTCCGGGGAGAGCGAGGCGGCGCAGATGTGCTTCGTGCCGTCGTAGGTGAGGTGCTCATACATCTCGTCCGACATCAGGTAGAGCCCGTGTTTGAGGACGACGCCCACGAAGGCCTCCATCTCGGCCCGTGTGTAGACGGCGCCGGTGGGGTTCGAGGGGCTGTTGAGGATGACGAGCTTGGTGCGCGGCGTGATCGCGGCCTCGAGTTGGGCGGCGGTGAGCTTGAAGCCGTTCTCCGCGGTGGCGCTCACGATCACCGGCGTCGCGCCGGCGAGCTTCACCATCTCCGGGTAGCTCACCCAGAACGGCGCCGGCACGATCACCTCGTCGCCGGGGCCGACCGTCGCCATGATGGCGAGATAGCAGGAGTATTTGCCGCCGGGGCTCACGCAGGTCTGCGCCGGCGTGAGCTTCAGGCCGTAGTCGGCGGCGTAGCGCTCGGCGATGGCGGCGCGCAGCTCGTCGATGCCCGGCGTGGGCGCGTACTTGGTCTTGCCCGCGGCGAGCGCCTTGGCGCAGGCCTCCTTGATGAAGTCGGGCGTGTCGAAATCGGGTTCACCGGCGGCGAAGCCGCAGACGTCGACACCTGCGGCTTTGAGGGCCTTGGCCTTGGCATCCACCGCCAGCGTTGGCGACGGCGAGATGTTCTTGGCCCAAGGCGAGAGGGAACGGCGGTTTTGGGTCATGGCGAGGGCGCAGGCTGGAAGCTCGTTCTGGGCGAGGCAAGCACGGCCAAGCCGGGCTCACCAGATTCCAACGGCGCAAAACCAGGTGCGCCCTGCCGGGCGCACCAAACAAAAACCCCTCCGGTTTGCCGGAGGGGTCGTTGTTGAGTGAAGGAAGAGGGGTCTTACTTCTTCTTCTTCGCGGACTTCTTGCCGACCGGAAGGGCATCGATCGCCGTGCGCAGCAGTTCGCCGACGCTGACGTCGTGCTTGCGGGCGAGCTTCACCAGCTTCTGCTTGGTGTCCATGCGCAGGCGCACCGAGATCTGGCGGTGGGCCTTCACGGGCGGATTGTAGGTGGCGAAGTTGAACGTCTCGATCGCATGGCGGATGACCTCGCTGTTGGTAGACATGTCGAGGTTGTCCCGGGCGCCCTCGATTTTGGCGAGGAGCTCTTCCTTGAGATCGAACGTGAGGGGGGAACTTTCCTGGGAGGCTGGCATATTCAGTATTCGGTTAACGGTGTGGTTGTATCGCAGTTGCGGTTCAGACACTGTAAGTTTCCTGAAACGTATTCGACGGCAACTTGTTTTTTCGCATCGAAGCTTCAGTGACAGGTCGGAGTGTCGTCCGTGCCACGCGGGCTCTAGTGGCGAATCCCCAGCAATACACCTGCCGGACCGCGGCCGCGGTGCGCGCTGGCGGGTGCTCGCCGCGGGCCGTGGCACCGGCCCGATACAGGAACCCCGGTGTTTCCTTCCGAAGGACGCCCGGGAGCCGGTCGGGGAATTGCGCCGACAGCCCGCCCTGGGCGCCGCCGGGACCTCCCGGCGGCCGGCGATTGTCCCGCTAGTTGAAGGACTCGAACCGCAGGCCGGCGTCGAGTTCGGGCGGGAGAGGCAGGTGCGCCGGCGTGAACACGATCCGGGGCAGGCTCAGGTTCAAGGCCGCGGCGTCGACTCGGAAGCGGGTCTTGTTGCGGGTCGTCTCGTCGCGCAGGTCGATCGTCCGCACGATCCACTGGTCCTGCGTGCGCTTGAGATTCAACACACTGATGGTCTTCACCGGCGTCTGGTCGGGCCCAAGCACCTCCGCCTCCACCAACGCCGAGAACTGCGTGTCCAAGTAGAAGCGTACTCCGGTGAGCCCCGGGCGCGCCGCCGCGACCTCGGCGGGCGGGTACGCCAGGAACCGGTGCGCCGGCCGGCCCCGCATGCTGACCACGCCTTCGAAGACCACTTCGTTCCAGTACAGAAACGGCATCTGCAGGTCGAAGGCGGTGAGATCCGTGCCGCCCAGCGGGGCGAAGAGCTGTGCCGCCCCGACCGCGACGGCGTCGACGTTGTCCGCGGGGACGGTCCACACGCTGGACTGCGGCCCGTTCTGCACGAGCACGCGTCGCGCTCCGGCGGTGCCGGCAGGGAACTCCACCAGCGTGAGCGGACCGGTGTCGTTGCGGGTGCCGTAGAGCCGCCCCGTGACCGACCGCTCCTCACCCCGCCTTGGCATCACGCGCAGGGTGAACGCGAGCGCATAGTCGCCCGCCAGGCCGAGCCGGCGGAACTCCGCCAGGATCCGCCGCCCCTCGTCCTGGTCGGCGGAGCCGGTGAACGCATAACGCGGCTCCGGCCGCACCCGGCTCTGCGCGCTCGCACCGAGCGCCAACAAAAACGCGAGACCACAGACCGTGCACCGGCCGATGAGTCTCGCGTTCATCGCAAGCGGGAGCAACGTCCGCTCGTTCAGGGGTTCGTCGCCGGAGGCGGCGCAACCGGCGCGGGCGCGGCGTCGGGGGCCGGCGTCGCCGGAGCGGTCGAAACAGGGGCGGCCGGGAGGGACTCCGCCGAGACGTCCTTGTGTTTAAAGATGTAGATCTGGCCTAGATACGCCGCAAACGCCAAGACGAAGAACGCCACGGCGAGCACGATGGTCGACCGCGTGAGCACGTTGCCCGTCTCCGCGCCGAACGTCGCTTCGGCCATGCCGCCGCCCATCGCCGTGCCAAGACCGCTGTCGGAGCGGGGCTTTTGCACGAGCACGAGCAGGCCGAGGAACAGCGAGACGACGACGAGCAGGAAAGTCAGGACAACGGTCAGGATGGTCATGAAGCGGGCGAGGCAACCGGCAGGGGCATGCTTTGTCAAGGCAGGTCCCGGCGCCGCACGGGCGCCGGCCATGGCCTTTCCTTCGGTGCCGATAAGTCGTTGAGGCGGAGAGGAGGTGTTTCGTGCTAGACAAAAACCGCCGTGGCGCATGTGCTGTGGTGGGATGAACCCAACTCTGCCAGCCCCCTCCAATCCCCGCGAGACCGCCACGACCGCCGCCGACAGTTCGGTGGAGGCGAGCGTGGCCGGCGAGGAACAACGCGAGTGGTTCGACGCGCAGCTGCGCGACCACCATTACCTGGGGGCGGGGCGGGCGGTGGGCGACTACCTGCGGCAGATCGTCACGGTGCGGGGCCGGCCGACGGCGCTGTTGGTGTGGGGGCCGGCGTGTTACGCACTCAAGGATCGCGACGAGTGGATCGGCTGGGGCGCGACCATGCGCGTCGAGCGGCTCAAGCTGGTGGTGCAGAACCGCCGTTTTCTCCTGCTCACCGACAAGGGCGCCGCGCCCAACCTGGCCTCACAGACCATGGCCGCCGCACTGCGGGCTCTGCCGGCGCACTGGCAGTCGCAGTTCGGCTACCGGCCACTCCTGGCCGAGAGCTTCACCGATCCGGAGTCGTACGCAGGTACTTGTTACAAGGCGAGCAACTGGGAGCCCGTCGGCTTCTCGGCGGGCTTCAGCCGGCACCGAGCCGACTTCTACGTGCCCAACGACCGGCCCAAGCGCCTCTGGCTGTACCCGCTCGGCCCGAAGGCCCTCACGCAGCTCTGCGCGGCCCAGCCGCCGCCCGACTGCCGCGCCGGGGTACTGCCCGCGCCCACCGGCACGTTGCCGCTGAAGCGTCCGCAACTCGAGTCGCTGCTGGAGGTGTTCCGGCGCGCGCCCGACCCGCGGGGCAAAAGCGTGCAGTACCGCATCGGCGCGGTGCTGACCATCGTCGCCATGGCGCTGTTGTGCGGCCGGCGCGAGTTCAGCCAGTTCGCCCGCTTCGCCCAGAGCCTCTCGCAACCCCAGCGCCAACTGCTGGGCCTGCCGCGCAAGCCGGGCTGCAAGGCCTTCTGGCAGGTGCCCAGCTACTCGGTTTTCTACGACGTGCTCACCCGCCTCGACGCCGACGCCTTCGCCACCCTCCTGGTCGGCTGGCTGCAAGCCCACGCCGGACAGCTGCCCGCCGCTCTCGCCCTGGACGGCAAGATGATCCGCGACCACCTCGGCGTGCTTTCCCTGGTCGACCATGACGACGGCGCCCCGCAGGCCCTCGTCCTCTACGACCAGAAAGAGGGGACAACGCGTTGCGAACAAACCGCCGCCGCAACGCTGCTCAGCAGCCTGCCCGCCCTCGACGGGAAGACCGTCACCGCCGACGCCCTGCACTGCCAGCGCCCCACCGCCCGCGCCATCGTCGAGCGGGGCGGCGAGTACTGCCTGCAGATCAAGGCCAACCAGCCCTCGTTGCACGACCACGCCAGCCAACTCGACGCACTGCCCGACACCCCCTTTTTGCCCAAACCACCAAAGGCCACGGCCGCCTCGAACACCGCAGCCTCCACGCCTTCGCCGTCGAGGCCCAACCCCTCGACTTCCCCTTCGCCCGCAGCCTGATCGTCGTCCGTAGCCAAACAGTAACCACAAAGACCGGACACCAGACCACCGAGAAACGCTTCTACCTCTCCAGCCTGCGGCCCGGCGAACGCACCCCCGCCCAATGGCACGCCCTCATCCGCGGCCACTGGGCCGGCGTGGAGATCCGCAACCACTGGCGACGCGACACCATCTGGGGCGAAGACCGCTCCCGCACCCGCAACCCCACCGCCCTCGCCAACCTCGCCCTGCTGCGCAGCGCCTTGCTCGCACGACTCGCCAGACACCCCGACGAGCGTTCGCTGCCAGCCTTGATCGAATCCTTCGCCGAGGACACAGGCACTGCCTTCTCGCTCATCAACAGCTTATGAGCCCGGAGCAAAAGACCATGGCCCAAAACAGTGTGGGTAGGAAATGGGACAGAGTCGTACCGGCGCAGCGGGCAGAGGTCGGAGTGAATACGTCATTCCGGAATAAGACATCAGGTCGGAATGAAGACGTCAGGTCTTGACTCCTGACAGAAGCGATTTGATCGGCCGCCGCCGCTACGGTGCGAAAGGCGCGCCCCAGACGCGCCGCTTGCCGCCAATCGCCAATCCGAAATCGGAAATCCCGTTACTGTTTCCCCGAATACCAGATGCCGCGGCGCCAGTTGTGGGGCCGGAGCTTCTCGACGAGCTCGGGGGTCATCGGCGGCAGGG
>JAEZSJ010000207.1 GCA_023443985.1 Verrucomicrobiota bacterium
CATCGTCACCGCCGACGAGACCGCCGCCCGCCGTTTCCAGGCCGAGGTCGACTCCGCGACCGTGTACTGGAACGCCAGCACGCGCTTCACCGACGGCTTCGAATTCGGCCTCGGCGCCGAGATCGGCATCTCGACGGATCGCCTGCACGCGCGCGGCCCGATGGGGCTCGCCGAGCTCTGCAGCTACAAGTTCGTGATCGACGGCTCCGGCCAGGCCCGCCGCTGATCGCGCGGACTCCCACGCGACTCGGGCATGGATTGGAAGATTCCATTCATCGGGCTGGCGATCGGCTTCGGCATGTCCGTGCCGGTGGGGCCGGTCGGCCTGCTCGTCTTCCGCCGCTCGCTGTTGCACCACGCCCGCGCCGGGATTGTCACCGGACTGGGGGCCGCGCTGGCCGATGCGCTCCTGTGCTCGATCCTCGCGTTCGGAATCTCCTCCGTCTCCGACTTCTTCGCCGACCACACCCGCCTGCTCGAGAACGTCGGCGGGTTCGTGCTCCTGGCGATCGGCTACATCGTCTGGCACACCTCCCCGCCCAAGGAGATGCCGAAGACGCCCGCGCCGCGGCCCGGTTGGTTCGGCGCCTTCTCCACCTCGCTGCTGATCACGATCGGCAACCCGATGACGCTCGTCGGCGCCACGGCGATCTTCGCCGGCTTCGCCGTCGCCGCGCGCCTCGGCAGCCACTTCGACGCGCTCCTGCTCGTCACCGGCATCTTCTGCGGCTCGACGCTGTGGTGGGTGATCCTCAGCTGTCTCGCCAGCCAGTTCCGCGACAAGGCCAGCGGCTACTGGATGCGCCGCCTCAACCAGGGCTGCGGCATCGCCGTGGCCGTGTTCGGCCTCGTGCAGATCGCCCGCGTGGTCGTCTCCGCCTGCCGCGGCTGAACGCGGGCTCGCGCGGCCAGCCAGTTGTGAAGCCGCTCTCGCGAGAGCGACTTCTCCCGATCTCGCCACAGCCGCCGATCGCCGCTCTCGCGAGCGGCGCGCGCCACAAATCGGCCGGTTCCGCCTACGTATGGCCGTGGTGCATCCCTTCAGGGTGCGCATTCCGCCTGTGGAGCCGTTCGCGAGAACAGCTCTCCGCGCACGGCGCCACCGGTCGAGAATCCGTCGAGGCGCTTCAGCGCACCGCCTGCAGCGCCTCGGCCACGTTCACCCGACCCTCGTAGATCGCCTTGCCGACGATCACGCCATCGAGGTGCGTGTGTTGTTTCGCGAGCGCGGCGAGTTTCGTGATGTCCCCGAGCGTCGAGACCCCGCCCGAGGCGATGACCCCGCAACCCACCGCGCCGAGCAGCTCGGTGAGCGCGGCGAAGTTCGGGCCCGTCAACATGCCGTCGGTCGCGATGTCGGTGTAGATGATCGTGCGCACGCCGAGCGCCTCGGCCTTCTGCGCAAGCTCCACCGCCCGCGTGGCCGTCTTCTCGACCCAGCCCTTGATCGTCACGAAGCCGTCGCGGGCGTCGATGCCGACCGCGATCTTGTCGCCGTGCGCCTGCACGACCTCGCGCAGGAACGCCTCGTCCTCCCACGCCTTGGTGCCGATCACCACGCGGCTCACGCCGGCGGCGAGCGCGGCGGCCACGCCCTCGCGGGTGCGCATCCCGCCGCCGAGTTGCAGGCGCGGGGCAACCTTCGCGATCGCGGCCACGGCGGCGGCGTTCTGCGGCGCGCCGGTGAAGGCACCGTCCAGGTCCACCACATGGATCCACGCGGCTCCGGCAGCGGCGAACTCGCCAGCCACTTCGGCCGGATTGTCGCGGTAGATCGTGGCCGCATCGGCGCGGCCCTGCGTCAGCCGCACACAGCGGCCGCCCTTGAGGTCGATGGCAGGATAGAGCGTGAACACGCCGCCATTGGCGCGACCCGGCCGGCCCGGCGCAAGCCGGTTGTGCGGGGGCTTCGCGCCCATGCAACGTCCGCCGCAGGGGCGGTGCCGTCCGCCACAGCCGGATGCCACCGTGCCTGCCCGGCGCCGGTCGACGCACCGGCACCCGCGGACGGCGCCGCCGACCCGAGCCACAGCAGCCCCGCTGTCCGTTTGCCCGTTGAAAGGCCGACCGCCTCGCGTTTTCTTCGCGCCATGCCCAAAAAGGATTTCGTCCCGCCCGCCTTCCTCACCGAGCTGCTCGCCGCGCGTTCACCTTCCGGCTACGAGGCCGAGGCCCAGGCCGTGTTCGACCGCCACGTGAAGCCCGCCGCCGACCGCTACGAGAAGGACCGCGTGGGCAACCGCATCGCCACGCTCAACCCCGACGGCTGCCCCGTCCTCATGCTCGCCGGCCACATCGACGAGCTCGGCCTCATCATCACCTACGTCAACAAGGACGGCTTCATCTACTTCGACACCATCGGGGGCCACGACCGCGTGATGATCCCCGGCCGCCGCGTGATCATCCAGACCGAGCACGGCCCCGTGAAGGGCGTGACCGGCAAACGCGCGATCCACCTCATGAACGACGAGGACCGCAAGAAGGTCCCCGAGCGCCACGAGATCTGGATCGACATCGGCGCCCGCTCGAAGGAGGAGGCGCTCGCGCGCGTCGCGATCGGCGATGTCGCCACCTACGACCACGAGTTTGAGCTCATCCACGGCACCGTCGGCACCGCCCGCGCGTTCGACGACAAGGTCGGCGCGTACATCGTCGGCGAGACGCTGCGCCGCCTCGCCGCGCACAAGCGGAAGCTCGCCGCACGCGTGGTCGCCGT
This sequence comes from Verrucomicrobiota bacterium, assembly GCA_023443985.1. Classification (GTDB taxonomy): domain Bacteria; phylum Verrucomicrobiota; class Verrucomicrobiia; order Opitutales; family Opitutaceae; genus CAJCBL01. The sequence continues at coordinate 2,717 of JAEZSJ010000207.1, forward strand.
GGCGACCGCCCAGGAGGAGATCGGCGTGCGTGGCGCCACGGTCGCCGCGTATTCGGTCAACCCCCACCTGGCGGTCGCCGTCGATGTCGGCCACGCGACCGACCACCCCGACTGCGACAACCGCAAGTTCGGCGAGACCAAGCTCGGCGGCGGACCCATCCTCTGCCGCGGCGCGAACATCAACCCGCTCGTCTACAAGAAGCTCCTGGCCGCCGCGCGTGCCACGAAGATCCCGCACCAGTTCGAGGCCGACCCGCGACCGACCGGCACCGACGCCCGCGCCCTCCAGATGGGCCGCGGCGGCGTGGCGACCGGCCTGGTCTCGATTCCGCTGCGCTACATGCACACGCCCAGCGAGGTCGTCGACCTCGAGGACGTGGAGAACTGCGTGAAGCTGCTCGTCGAGTTCGCGCTCAGCCTCGAAAAGACCGACACCGGCGAATGGTGACGCGGCCGGCGGGCGCTCAGCGCTCGCCGGACATCACCATCGGCAGCGCCTTGTTCGGAAGCACGTCGTAGGAATACGGCAGATACAGCTCGAGCTCCGAGACGCTGGCCCGGCGCCATTTGAGACGCTGGTCGAGTCCCTTGACGACGATGTCGAAGCTGCCGCCGAACTGCTCGCGCAGCTTCGCCACATCCTCGGCGATTCGCGCGATCACCTCGTGGCGGAACCGTTCCGGGGTTTTCACGCTGATGCCGATCTCGCCGGGGAACACCTCGCTGCGGCCGACCACCTGCACGCGGCCGGAGAACTGCCGCAGGCGTGCCGTCAACGCGGCCACGTCGTCGGCCGGCTTGAGCGGCAACCGGAGGAGAAGCTCGACGGAGCTCGTGTCGGCCTTGCTCGTGTGCTCCTCGAGCCGCACCTGAAAATTCTGCGCGGTGAGCACCATCTCGCGCGTGGAGACCTCGAGCGCGGGCACCTGCGTGGCGGCAGCGATGATACCGCGCACCGTGTCGTAGATCTCCGCACGGCGTTTGTCCGGGTCGCGGGTGTCGTTGATGACCTCGACCTGCAGCAGGAGGAAATCGGCGGTCTTGCGAACCGTGATGGGCGGCACGCTCTCGTAGTCGGCGACGACGAACGGCGAGAGGATTACGACATCGTCGGATTGGCCGAACACGGCGGTGGCACCAAGGAGCAGCGCGGCAAGAAGGAGAAGTTTCATGGGATGGGGGTGGCAAAGGAGAGCTCCGCCCAACCGGTGGGCGGACGCCCGACATCCCGCAGCGTATCAACGGTCCGGTTTCCGGCGATAGTGCAAAATCGTGAACTCGGGCGTGTCGCGCACCGTCTCCGGTGGCGCGAAATCCGCCTCGAACTCGGGGAAGAACGCATCGCCGTCCGCAATCGTGCGTTTCACGCGCGTCACGAAGACCTCCGCCCAGCGCGGTCGCGTGAGCGCGTAGATCTCCGCGCCGCCACAGACCATGATCTCGGCCGCCTGCGGCGCCGCGGCCGCGATCGCCTCGAGCGAGGGGATCACCGTCACCCCGGGGAGCGCGTCCGCGCCCCGGCTGAGCACGAGCGTCGTGCGCCCGGGGAGCGGCCGGCCGATCGACTCGAAGGTCTTGCGCCCCATCAACAGCGTCTTGCCGAGCGTCTGTTGTTTGAACCACTTGAAGTCCTCCGGCAGGTGCCACGGCAGCCGGTTGCCCACGCCGATCACGCGGTTCTCCGCCATTGCCACGATCGCGACAAAGCGCGGTGCGCGCGGCGGCATTGCAGGGCTCTCGTTCGGACGCTGGGCGGTGCTGGAGCTCACGCGCCGAGTTACGCCGAGCGCGCGGCACGAGTCGAGCGGATCGACGGCTCCGGGGCGCCGCATTTTTGTGTGGCCCAGCCAGCCGGGGCTCTGGCTTAAACGACCCCTGTTCTGCGCGTCCGCCGTGTTCCACCCCAACACGGACGATTTTCCATGGACACAACCGCCTCGCAGACCCGCCCCACCCTCCAGACCCTTCCCGGTGACGACGTGCGCCAGATCATGTGGCGCTACAGCGATCGCTTCGACATCCAGATGCTCGTGCAGTCGACCCGCAGCGTCGCCCGCGGGATCGTGGCCAAGCTCGTCGCCCAGGGCGCGCGCAACTCCCACGAGTGGACGCCCGAGAAGAACGAGCTCCTCGCCGCCTACGACGCGGCCGGCATCACCACGGCGTTCATGGACCCGCACCAAGGCGGTTTCATCGAAGGTCCGAAGAACCTCGTCCTCTCGCTCATCTGCTACGAACTCGCCTGGGTCGACGCCGGCGCCGCCACCGGCTCCCTCGCCGGCAACCTCGCCCTTTCGCCCATCCACGAGCGCGGCACCAAGGAACAACGCGACCACTACATGAGCAAGTGCGTGCCGCCCCAGCCGGGCGAGGACCGCAAGGTCTGGCGCGGCGCCTTCGCGCTCACCGAGCCCCTGCCCTACGTCGGCGTCGAGACCGGCCTGCTCTGCGGCAAAGTGAAGATCGCCGAGTGGAAGGAAGGCCAGGAGCCCATGCTCCACATCGACAAGCGCGCCCGGTTCATCACCAACATGGGCTTCGCCAACTTCGCCACCGTCGCCGTCGATTCCGCCGACCCGCGCATCAAGACGAGCTGCATGGTCGCCATCGAGGACACCGATCCCGGCATCTTCGACCGCGGCGCCCCGACGCACAAGATGGTGCACCAGCTCTCGTCGACCAACGATCCGGTCTTCAACGTCACCGTGCCCGCCTCGCGCATCATCGGCGGCTACACCGTGAAGGACGGCGTGATCATCCCGAAGTATTCACACGGCGAGATCATCGAGGCCGTCTTCCGTCGCACCCGCGTGCCGGTCGGCGTGATGACGTCCACGAAACTCCTCTCCGCCGTCGAACCGGTCATCCGTTACCAGCGCTCGCGTTTCCGCGGCGCGGCCAGCGTCAACCCCGGCACCCCGCGCTTCGAGCTCGGCCTCCAGCAGAAGGAGGACTGCCTCCAGCGCCTCGTCGACATCTGGGCCACCGGCGAGGCCGGCATCGCCCTCGGAATGGCCACCGCCCGCCTCTTCGACGAGCTCGACCCGCTCGAGAAGATCAAGGACGCCAAGTTCGCCGAGCAGGGCATCGTCTCCGGCATGCAGCAGATGAAGGCGTTCCGCGCCCTCACCAAGCCCGCGCTCGAGTTCGTCGAGCTCGCCGCCAAGCCCGAGGGCGAACGCGACGCCATCCGCTTCGAGGCGCTCAAGGCCGACCCGCTCGTCCAGTACCTCGTGCTCGACGCGCAGGCCAACGTCCTCTGCCCCGCCACCAAACTCTGGAACACCGGCCACGGCGCCACGATGATGCGCGAGGCCGTCGCCCTCATGGGCGGCTACGGCATCACCGAGGACTGCCCCGGCTTCCTCGGCC
>JAEZSJ010000253.1 GCA_023443985.1 Verrucomicrobiota bacterium
CTGGCGATCTGGCGGGCGAGTTCTTCAACCGGCAATTTGCCGAAATCGTGGGCGCGGACTCCGAGGTTCATAGGAGAATGGAAAACGAGGGGTGAGGCCAAGGAGCACGACGTTTGCAGGGGCGGACTGCGAGCGCCCCGGCGCCGGACAGTAAGCAAGCGGGGGACTCGAGCGCCGGCGGCGAGTCCACGGCGCCGACCGGAGGCGCTCGTGGTGGAGGCGTGGCGCAGAACCGCAGGCGGCGCGGAGCACCGCGTTGAGGCGGCTGATCGAGTTGGGGCGGTGGCGAGCGGGACATCGACGATGTTTGTCGTCGGCCGTGGCCAGCAGATGCTGGGTGGGGGGCGCTGAGGGGCGGTGCGCGATCAGCCTTGCCCCTAAGACTTCCGGAGCAAAGCCGTGGCGTGATGTGAGTACGCAGGGGAAGCGTCGGAGCGGACGGGGATGAACGCGACGACGGCGCCAAGGGACGCGGGGCGACCGTGGCAGCCAAGGCGGTCTTTCGCGAGCGGGGCGGGACCTTGGGATCCCGGTGAAACTCCGGAGGATTGCGGCAAAGTTGTCGCGCCTCCGACGGTCGTGTGTTCCAAATCGGGTGCCCCAGATCGTTGCCACCAAGCCTCGTATCCCATGCCTATCGCCCATCCTGTCCTCTTCCAAAGCTTCGCAGCGTCGGTGGCCCGCGTTTTCCTGCTCGCGCTGGCGTGTGCGGCGTTGCCGACGGTCGCGGCCGCCAGCCCGGCCTCCGCTGCGCGTCCCGAGGCGCCGCGCCTGGTTGTGCTCACCGACATCGAGGCCGATCCGGACGACACGCAGAGCCTCGTCCGGCTGCTGTTGTATTCCGACACGATCGATCTCGAAGGCTTGGTTGCCACGACCTCCACGTGGAAACGCACCTCGGTGGCGCCGGAATCGATTCGCGCGGTGATCCGCGCCTACGGCGAGGTCCACGGCAACCTCCTTCTGCACGATGCGAACTTTCCGCCGCCTGAGACGTTGCTTGCGCTGGTGAAGACGGGACGGCCCGAGTACGGCATGCTCGGCGTGGGCGAGGGCAGGGATTCCGAGGGCTCCGACTGGCTCATCCACTGTCTCGATCGCGACGATGCGCGTCCGCTCTGGGTCACCGCCTGGGGCGGCGTCAACACGCTGGCGCAGGCGCTGCACAAGCTCCGCGCGACGCGTGCGCCCGTCGAGGTCGACCGGTTGGTGGCGAAGCTGCGCGTCCACACGATCTCCGACCAGGACGATGCCGGCCCCTGGCTGCGGAAGGAGTTCCCCCGGCTTTTCTACATCGTGACTCCAGGCGGTAACTACGGCGACGCGACGTGGACCGCGATCCACACCGCCGTGCCCGGTGTCGACAACACCACGATCGGCAACCGCTGGCTCGCGGCGCACATCCAGCAGGACCACGGGCCGCTCGGCGCGGCCTATCCCGACGTGGCGTGGGGCATGGAGGGCGACACGCCGGCGTTTCTCGGGCTCATCCCCAACGGGCTGAACGCGCCCGAACACCCGGACTGGGGCGGCTGGGGCGGTCGCTACGAACTCAACCGGCCGGAGGTGAACGTCGCCGATCCGCGCACCTTCATCGGCGGGGTGGCGATTCCGCCGGAGACGCGCCCGATCTGGACCAACGCTGTCGATGAGTACACGCCGCCACAGTACGCCGAATACGGGCGCCCGGTGGCTGCCGGCGAGAAGGCTTTCCGCGATGCGAAGGTGACGCTCTGGCGCTGGCGCGACGACTTCCAGAACGACTTCGCCGCGCGCATGGACTGGACGACGCAACCCTACGCGCGAGCCAACCACCCGCCGGTGCCCGCGCTTGCACATCCGGATGCGTTCACCGTCCGCTCGGGGGAGGGGTTCGCGCTCGATGCCCACCCGAGCACCGATCCGGACGGCGACAGCCTGAGCTACTATTGGATGCCGTATCCCGAGGCGGGATCGTGCAAGACCGCGGTGAAGATCGATGGGGCGACAAACTCCATCAGCACATGGGTCGTGGCGCCGAAGGTCGAGCGTCCGGAGACGCTGCACTTCATCCTCCGTGTGACCGACAAGGGCACCCCGGCGCTCACGCGGTACAATCGGATCGTCGTCACGGTGGTGCCGTGAGCTGGTGAGCGAGTTCGCTGCAGGCCACGCCGGTGACGTGGCGTCGGATGGAGACCAGACGGGCCAGGGCGGCGCGCGGGCCTACAATTCGAGCGAAGGACGGGTGACGAGCTCGGCGGCGGTGAGCTCGGCCACGGCGGGGCCATCGGTCTCGCGCAGCTGGGCGGAAGTCGGGAGGTAGATCGGGGCGCCGCGCTGGAGCGGGAGAATCTCGACGGTGAGTTCGCCGCCGGCTTTGAGCAGGTCCGCGTGGCGCGCGAGGCCGATCTCGAGCGGTTCGCCGTTGTAGAAGTCGTCCATCACGAAGGAGCCGCCAATCTTCACGCGGGCGACATCGCCACGGTAGTGGAGGCGCAGGAGCGGGTTTGCGGCGAGGTCGAGGTTGGCGGGCAGCTTGATCCGCCACACGGCGGCGGCTTCAAAGTCGGCATCGCGCGGCGCGGCGGCTACCGGCGTGGGACACATGCTGCCGAGGCCGATCACGCGCGGCGGCCCGGCGGGGCGGAGCGACTCGAGCGCGACGGGTGTGGTCGAGGCGGTGGGGAGGGTGGCGGCGAGCGGCTCGAACAGCTGCGGCCTGTCTAGCCCGTCAAGTTCGAGTCCTTCGGAAGGGAAGCCGAGGAGCGGCTCGCAAGAGTCCGTTGCGCAGCGAGAGCCGCCAAGGCTTTCGTCCGGGGCGGAACGGTCGGAACTCTGGCGAGTTTCGCTACGCGGAGTCGTGGTCACACGAAGGTTACCGCCGTCGAAGGCGAGTGTGACGGTTGCGTTGGCGATGAACAGCCGCTCGCGGCCGCGGTATCGCCCGCGCCAGAGAGCGAGCGAGTCGGCGTCGCTGAGCAGGACGATCCGGATCTCGTGGCCGTCGGTGGCGCGCACGGTGATGGCGGTGTCGGGCGCGGGCCCGACCTCGGTGAAGAGCAGCCGGTCGTCGGGTTGCTGGCAGGCGCGGTGTTGCGTGGCGGATGCGATTTGGTCCGGTGCGAACGCGAACTCGGCGGGGATGCCGGGCGTCTCGGCGAAGACGTAGGTGCGCGTGGCGCCGTCGTCGAGGAAGGTGACCGGTTGCGCGGTAGCGTAGGCGAGGGTGACGCCGGAGCCGAGGTCGAGGTTGAACGGCCAGAGGAAGGCGGCGCCGGTCGGCACGGTGACCGGTTGCGCGGGGAAGGTGAGCCCGAGCGGCGCCAGTTGGAACTGCACGCCGGCCTTCGGCGGGAGCGCGCGGCCGCGCTCGTGGTTGTTGACGAAGATGAAGCCGCGGTGGCCGTCGGAGCGGGCGGACCAGCGGAGCGTGGCGGCATCGTCACGGCCGGCGGGGCGCTGGTCGGGCAGGGCGACGGCCGTGCGGGCGAGCGCGGCGCCGAAGCTCTGGAGGAAGAGGTGGAGGCGGCGGAGGCGGTGGTAGTGCGGGCGGATCTGGCCGTATTGGCCGAGTGGTGCCTGGAAGTCGTAGTTGAGCACCGGCATGTCGTTCCAGTGGGTCATCGCCGTCGACTGGTCCTCCATGAGCGTCGAGAGGCGGCCGAGGGGGTTGGTGCCGCCGTGGTACATGTAGTAGCCGGGCGAGGTGCTGCCGCTGCCGAGCTTCACGAGCGTGGTCGAGTCGATGTCGAGCGGGTCGACGAGGATGCGGCGGTGGTAGCTGCTCATCATGCCGCCGCCGATCTCGCAGGTGAGATACGGATACCGGGCGATGTCGGGCGCGTCGCGGGTTTCGCGGCGACCGAGGGCCTCGTTGGCGATGTTGGCGTCGGTCCGCAGGGTGGAGAAATGGAAGCCGGCCCAGTAGTTACCGGGCATGGCGGTGAGCTCGCGATCCCAGAAACCTTCGGCGTAGACGCCGTAGAGCGGGAGGATCTCGCCGAAGGGCATGGGCGTCTTCAGCTCGGGCCAGCCGGTGCGGGTGTAGAGCGGGGTGTCGAGGCCGGCGTCGCGGGCGATCTGCTTGAGCGTGAGCAGGTGCTCGGCGGGACCGCGGTACTCGTTCTCCAACTGGATGCCGATCACGGGGCCGCCGTCCTTCCAGAGCAGGCCGCGGAGCTGGGCGGCGATCTGGTGGTAGAGCCTGGTGGCGCTGGCCAGGTAGGCCGGATCGTCGGTGCGGGCGCCGCGGCGGGCGACGAGCCAGTCGGGCAGGCCGCCGTTGCGCACCTCGCCGTGGCACCAGGGGCCGCAGCGGACGATGACGTGGAGGCCGACGTCCTTCGCCGTCTCGACGAAGCGGCGGAGGTCGTGGTTGCCCTGCCAGTTCCAGTCGCCTTCGGTCTCCTCATGGTGGATCCAGAAGACGTAGGTGGCGACGATGTCGATGCCGCCGGCCTTCATCTTGAGGAGCTCCTCGCGCCATTCGGCCGCCGGGTATCGCGAGTAGTGGTACTCGCCCATGATTGCCGTCCACGGCTGACCGTCGCGAAGCAGGCACTGGCTGTCGGTGGCGATGGTGACGCCGGCGGGATTCGCGGCGGTGCCCAGTTTGAATCCGCTTTCCGGAGCCGCCGAGGGGGCGAGCATGACGGTGAGCGGAGCGGCGGCGAGGGAGGTGGCGGCGAGCAAGGGGAGGAGACGGAGGGGGGACATCGCGGGTTCAGCGGGATTTCAGCACGAGGGTGTCGCCGACTTCCTCGATCTCGAGGAACTGTTCGCGTTCGCGCGGCGTGGTGTTCGGTTGGTGGAGGGCGAGCATGAGCTGGCCGTCGAAGCGGCGGAACAGCATCGGGTGGCCGCCGTCGGCGTTGAGGAGCGGCTCCGCCGACTGGCGCCAGGGGCCGGCGAGTTTCCCAGAATCCGAAGTGGCGATACCGACGGCGTAACCGTCGGCGGTGAACGAGGACCAGAGCATGAGGAGCTTGCCGGACGCCGTGCGGTGAAGCCAGGGTCCATCGGTGACGTGGGAGCCGTACTGAGGGGACTTCCGGCTCCACGGTGCATCGCTGCCATGGAACAACCGCTTCGGTTGCCCGATGGTGCCGGAGAGGTCGTCCTTCAGGCGGATCATCTCGATGGTGCCGTCCTTGATCTGCACCCACTCGTGGCAGAAGACCATGTAGGGCACGCCGTCCTCCACCCAGAGGGTGCCGTCGAGCGTCATCATGTCCGCGGGGAGGGTGGGCGAGTTGGTGAAGGGCTGGAAGGGGCCGAGCGGGTCGTCGGCGACGAGGATCTGGGAGCCGCGTTTCACGCGCGGCAGCCAGTCGCGCCACTGCTCCGGGAAGGCGTGGGAGGAGTCGAAGGTGAGGAAGAGGTAGTATTTGCCTTTGTATTCATGCATCTCGGGCGCCCAGATGCCGCGGTCGGCCCACCAGTCGGTCGGAGCTTCGAAGACGTAGCGCGGGCCGGTCCAGCGCTCGAGGTCCTTGCTGGTGTAGGCGGCCACGGCGGCGCGGTGGTTCGGCCCGCGCGCGGCGAAGTACATCGTGTACGTCTGCGTGGCCGGATCGGTGCGGATGCAGGCGTCGCGCGCCCGGAGGGCGGCGCGGCTGATGGTGCCTGTCGGAAGCCCGGTCTCGGGGCGGGGCGTGCCGAAGTCGGGCGTGCCGTCGGCGCGCCAGGCGATCGGCTGGACGCGGGCATGGCGGTTGGGATCGCGGAGCGGATCGCCGATGATCTCGCGGTAGTTACGAGCATGGTACACAAGCAGATCGGTGACGCCGTCCTCGGCGACGGTGAAGCTGTTGTGGCCGGGACCGAAGATGCCGGCGGCCTCGCTGGTGGCGAAGACCGGTGTGGGCGACTTGTGCCACGAGCGGGGATCGAGCAGGTCGGCGTTCTCGTCGGCGGTGAGCAGGCCCATGCTGTACTCGGCGCCGGTGCCCGCGGCGGAGTAGGTGACGAAAACCCGGCCGTGGCGAATGAGGACGGCGGGGCCTTCGTTGACCTCGTAGCGGACCTTCTCCCAGTCGAACTCGGGGCGGGAGAGGCGGACGGGTGTGCCGTCGATGGCGGTCGGCGAGGCCATCTTGGCGATGTAGAGGTCGGTGTTGTTTTTCACCGACGGGTCGCGCTGGGCCCAGACGAGGTAACGGACACCACGGTGCTCGAAGGTGGTGGCGTCGAGGGCGAACGTTTCCCATTGGGTGCGGAGCTGGCCGCGCTCGATCCATTCGCCCTCGAGCGGATTGGCGGACGCGTTCTCGAGCACGTAGATGCGGATGTTCCAGATTTTCTCGGCCTCGCCGGCGGCGAAGTAGACGTACCACTTCCCGTCGATGTGGTGGAGTTCGGGTGCCCAGATGTGCGCGCCCATCGGCCCGGTGGCGTGTTTGCGCCAGATCGTCTTCGGTTCGGCGGCTGCGAGTCCGCCGATGGTCGGAGCGCGGCGGAGTTCGATGCGGTCGTACTCGGGGACGGAGGCGGTGAAGTAGTAGAAGCCGTCGCTGTGCCGCAGGATGAACGGGTCGGCGCGCTGCGGGATGAGCGGGTTGGGATAGGTGGGCGTGGTGGCGGTCTCGGCGGCCGCCACGAGGCAACCCGCGGCGAGGAGGCAGACAGTGAGGATCCGTGGAAGGCTCATGGGGAGAGGGGTGGTCGGTGGCGCAGACGGGGAGCGGAGCAGAGGGGGCAGGCGTCCCAGTTCGTGCGGGGAGGACGGGCATCGCGAGCGACAAAACAGAAATTGCCCGATCAGGGGGAAGGGCGGGCCGCGGGTTCGGCCACGACCTCGAGCGCATCAAGCACCACGCCCGGCTGGAGGCCCCAGAACCGGAGCTTGTGCGCCCCCGGGGTGGTGGCGGGGAAGCTTGTCTCGATCATCCGCCGATTGCTGAGCACCGCCTGGTTCCAGGCGGCGCCGCCGTCGGCGGCGGGAAGCTCGATCAGTTGCGGCGGCCCGTCGTCGAGCGC
>JAEZSJ010000322.1 GCA_023443985.1 Verrucomicrobiota bacterium
GCGGTCTCCATCGCGGCCCCGCTCTTCGACCAATACCCCGACGCTCACGAGAGCCTCACCCGGCGCTGCCACGTCCATCTCTGGACCGGCAGCGCCTCGGCCTGGATCAACGCCCAGCGCATGGGCACCGAGCCGCCGCACCTGGGTCTGGTCGTCACTCAAGGCAGCTTGCCGGCCTATAGCCAGCGCGGGGGCACTTTGAGCGATCGCGGAGTCTTCCTGCTCCATCCGAGCGCGATCCGGTTGCGGAGCGGCGAATCGACGGTTCTCGCGTGGCGGCTTTTCTGGCACGCGGGCTGGGACGATTTTTTCGCGAAACTCCAGGCCACCCCGGGCTTCGTCCGCCTGACCGCGGCCGCCTACACTGTCACCGCCGGTCAACCACTCGAGCTCGCCGCCGCATCCGCCGACTCTCTCGCCGACGCCATCGTGACGGCCAATGGTCAACCCGTCGCGACACGCCTGGTCGAGGGCCGCCTCCTCGCCTCGGTCGCCACCCGCGAGCCGGGCGACCTGGAGGTGGTGCTGGATCATGCGGGTCGCCAAAGCCGGCTGCGCGCGTTCGTCGTTCCGCCCGTCGACGACCTGATCGAGGCGCGTGTAAAGTTCATCGTCCGCCGCCAGCAGCGGCACGCGCCCGGCGACCCGCTCGACGGCGCCTACCTCGCCTTCGACAACGAAACGGGCGAGCAGGTCTACGACCCAAAACGCAGCGACCACAACGCCGGCCGCGAGCGCGTCGGCATGGGTGTGCTCGCGGCGCTCTATCTGCCGCTGTGCCGCGATCCGGCCTTCAAGGCCGAACTGGCCGAAAGCCTGCGCCACTATGCCGCCTTCGTCGCCCGGGAACTCGAGAACGAGGACGGCGTGGTCTTCGAGCGGGTCGGGCGCCAGAAGAGCGAGCGCAGCTACAACTTCCCGTGGGTCGCCCACCTTCATCTCGCTCTGTATCAGGCCACCGGCGACCGGGACCAGCTCGACCGCTTTGTCCGCGTCGTGCGCTCCTACTACGCCACCGAGGAAGGACTTCGCTTCTATCCGATCGGCTTCCCGGTGCGGGACGGGCTGGCGGCCCTCGCCGCCGCCGGACGCGTCTCCGAACGCGACGAACTGCTCGCAAAGTTCCGCGCCCACGGCGACCACTTCATCGCCAACGGCGCCGCCTACCCTCGTTCCGAGGTGAACTTCGAACAGTCGATCGTCGCCCCCGCCGCGCAACTGCTGGCCGAGCTGTATCTGATCACCGGTGAGCCACGGTTCCTCGAAGGCGCGAAACGGCAGCTCCCGTTGCTCGAAGCCTTCGCCGGTCGCCAGCCCGACTCGCGGCTGCACGAGATCTCCCTCCGCCACTGGGACGACTATTGGTTCGGCAAACTCCGGGTCTACGGCGACACCATGCCCCACTACTGGAGCACCCTCAACGCCCTCGCCTACGCCTACTACGGGCTTGGCACGAAAGACCCCGCGTGGGCCCGCCGCGCCGAAACCGTCATCGCCGGCAATTTGTCGCTCTTCGCGCCCGACGGCTCCGCTTCCGCCGCTCATCTCTACGCTTTCTCCACCGCCGGCCAAGCCGGTGCCCGCAACGACCCTTGGGCCAACGATCAGGACTGGGCCCTGGTCCATCTCCTCATGCTCCGCGCGCTTCCGCGGCCCTAGGCCAAGCCGGCGCCGAATCCCCTCAACCCGCCGAAACCACTCACGATGCTATTCCGCTTCTTCTCCACAGCTCGCACCCGCCTGGGCCGGCCCCTGCTTGCTGCGGCGGCGACCCTTCTCGGTCTGGCCCACTCGCTCGCGGCAACCGCTCCCGCCGCTTCGCCGGCGCTACCGGCGCACTTCCTCCAAGCCCTCCACGCCGGTCAGCGCCAGACGGTGGTCGTCTACGGCACGAGCCTCACCGCCATCGGCGAGTGGCCGAACGAGCTCCGGCGCTATTTCGACCGCGAGTATCCGGGCCAGGTCACCTTCTTCAACGCCGCCCAGTCCGGCCAGCATTCCAACTGGGGCGTCGCCCACCTCGCCGAGCGCGTCCTCGCGCAGAATCCCGATCTCGTGTTCCTCGAGTTCGCCGTCAACAACGCCGCCACCAAGCACCACCTCTCGACCGAGCAAGCCGCCACCAACCTCGACCTCATGGTGCGTGCGCTGCGCGAGCAAAATCCGCAGGTCGAGATCGTCCTCCAGACGATGAATCCCGCCTGGGACTCACCCACCGAACCCGGCGGCAAGAAGTACGGCAGCGACCGCCCGCAGATCGTTGACTACTACGCCATCTACCGCCGCTACGCCCGCGAGCACGGTCTGCCGCTCGTCGATCATCTCCCGGCCTGGCAGGCCCTCCAACGCGACAACCTGCCGGAGTTCCAGCGCCTCGTACCCGACGGCATCCACCCCGGCCCCGAAGGCAGCCTCGCCGTCACTTGGCCCGCCGTCCGCGCGTTGCTCGAGTCCGCCCGCGCCGCGACCGCCGGCCGCCCCGGCACCCTCCACGCCTTCGTCGCTCCACAGACACTGCACTCCGACGAAGTCACCCTGCTCTGGGACAAGCCCGCCGGCGCCGCGCCCGGCCTTGTCTACGAGATCCTGCAAAACGGCGTCCCCGTCGGCGAAACGTCGAAGACCCACTTCACCATCACCGGACTCGCTCCGGAAACCACCTACACCATCTCCATCCGAACGAAGTCCCTCGGCAAAGCCGTCTCCAACATCAGCCTCCCGCTGGCGCTCCGCACCTCCGCGCGCGAGCCGGTCGTCTCCGTCCTCGATTTCGGCGCCGTGGGCGATGGCACCACGCTCAACACGAAGGCCCTCCAAGCCGCCATCGACGCCTGTCCGAAGGGCGGCATCGTCCGCATCCCCGCCGGCGTCTTCCTCAGCGGCGCGCTCTTCCTCAAGAGCGACATGACCCTCGAGGTCGCCGCAGGCGGCGTGCTCAAGGGCACCGCCAATCCCGCCGACTACGCGCCGTTCATCCGCAACCGCTTCGAAGGTTGGGAGCTGGAGACCTACGCCAGCCTCCTCAACGCCGGCACGCTCGACCGTTCCGGCCCCGCCAACGTCCGCCATCTCAGCATCCGCGGCGCGGGTACGATCTCCGGCGGCGGCCGCGCGCTCAGCGACGCCGTCCGCGCCGCCCTCCCCGGCGTCAAAGGCCTGCGCTCCCGCGGCCGGCTCCTCTGCACGATGAACGCCGACGGTGTCGAACTCGCCGGCCTTACCATCGAGGAATCGCCCAGTTGGACGCTCCACTTCATCTACTCCGACAACATCACCTGCCGTGGTCTCACCCTCCGCAGCGACGTGCTCAACGGCGACGGCATCGACCCCGACTCCGCCCGCAATGTCGCCATCGTCGACTGCACCTTCGACACTGGCGACGACTGCATCGCCGTGAAGTCCGGCAAGAATCCCGAGGGCAACGTCGTCAACCGCCCGACCGAGAACGTCCGCATCGTCGATTGCCGTTTCTCCCGCGGCCACGGCATCTCCATCGGCAGCGAGACCTCCGGCGGCGTGCGCGGCGTCCTCGTCGAGGACTGCGTGGCCGGCGAGCTGCTCAATGGTCTCCAGATCAAGGCGACGAAGGACCGCGGCAACGTCGTCGAGGACATCACCGTGCGCGACTGCGACCTGCGCAAGATCACGATCCTCACCGCCCTGCCCTACAACAACGACGGCGAGCCCGCACCCGACGTCCCGTTCTTCCGCCGCTTCACCTTCCGCAACCTCGACCTCACCAAGGCCGACGCCGCCAAGCCCCTCATCCTCGTCAACGGCTTCGAGCAGGCGGGCCATCGCACGCGCGATCTCGTCTTCGAAAACCTCCGCCTCCCCGCCGGCGCCAGCGTGACCGTCGACCTCGCCGAAGACGTGCGCTTCACCAACGTGACCGCACCCGACGGCACGAAGCCGTCCTACCAGATCACCCG
>JAEZSJ010000390.1 GCA_023443985.1 Verrucomicrobiota bacterium
ACGCCGACCAGCCCGGCCTCGGCGGCCAGCAGCAGCAGCGCGGCCACCCCGACTCCGAGCAACGCCCCCCAGGCGTGGCGGTTCCATTGGAAATCGCGTCGCTTCGTCCGGAGAAAGGCCGCCTCGCGCAGGTCCATCGCCCACAGCTGGCCGGCCGTGAGCGCGCCGCTTCCCGCTTCGCGGGCGGCGCCGCCCTCCTGCGGCACCCAGTGGAACTCGTACCGCGCACCGCGCACCGTGCACGGTGTATCGGCCAACCGGAAACGCCGCACACGCCGCTCGCTCGCCGCCAGCCGCCCGAGCACGTGCTCGCGGGCCGCCTCCGCTCCGGCCGGCTCGTCCGACACCGGCCGGCTCACGATGCGGCGCGGCAGGGCCGAGCCCGTCGCAAACTCCAACGCGGTGATGCACTCCGGCGTCTCCAGGAGGACGATGCCGCCGAGGGTGTCGGCCCGCGGCAGCCAGGTCGCGAAATCCGGGACCACGAACGCGGCCTGCGCCCACGCCTCCTGCGCGCCGGCGAACTTCCGTCGCAACGCGGCGAACACCACGAGCCCGCCCGGCACGGCGACATGGCCGCGTGCGAGCTGCTCCTCCCCGAACGGGGAGTCGGTCTCGAGGGCCAGCGCGGCAAGCGCCGGCAGCTCCCGCTCGGGCGTGCCCGCCGGCACCGGGGCCGCCGCCGTGAAGAAGTGCCGGCCGGGGACCAGGATCACCGGGCGTTCGGGAGGCCTCCCGCCCCCGGCGTGTTTGGGATGTGTGGATTTTTCCGCCACGTTCAGGGTGTCGGCTGAGAATCGGCGATGCTAGATGCGGGCGGGTCCTCCACAAGCTCAAGAAACCGGAAAGGATACTCCGGACCGCCCGCCCCGCCAACGCCGCCTGTCGTCCGGGTGCTCGCGCGTTCCGGCCGCGCGCCGGTGGAGCGGCCGCGGGCGCCGGTCGCGTCGGTCCGCACCACCGCCCGCAGGCGGAACTCGGCCTGTCTTTCCCGCACGGTGACGACGATCCCGAGCTGACGCGTCTGCACCCCGAACTGGCCCGTCCCGGGCAACTCCCCCACCCGCTCGGCGAGCTCCCGCACGGAGCGGAAATAGCCCGGGCCGGCCGCGCGGGTCCCGTCGGCCTCGTCGCGGACCCGGGCGAGCGTCTCGAGCTGCCGGGTGTCGAGCAGGCCGGAGGCGCGCAGCGTCTCCTCCGGCATTGTGTTGAGATTTATGTTACCATCGCTCCAGAGGCTCACCCGCCGGGTGAACTCCTCGAAGCGCGGGGTCGGCCGGCCGGACTCGGTGAACATGAGGTCGGCGAAGCCCTGCACGGCGGCGAGCTCGGCGAAGGACCGCGGCGTGGCGTTCGCGGCCACGTGCGCCGGATCGGTGCGGAGGTAGTCCTCCTTCTCGGCGCCGAACGGCCGCGTGTTGTCGTCGGCATCGATCCAGTCGATGAGGCTGTCGGTGAGCACCTCGACCTCGCCGGCCTCGAAGCCCAGATCGGTGAACAGCGCGACCAG
Organism: Verrucomicrobiota bacterium; assembly: GCA_023443985.1. Lineage (GTDB taxonomy): Bacteria > Verrucomicrobiota > Verrucomicrobiia > Opitutales > Opitutaceae > CAJCBL01. Next base: position 1,511 of record JAEZSJ010000390.1, read on the forward strand.
CGCCGGCTCGGCGAGCTCGGCGTTGGCGAGGGGCAGTTTGCCGTTCTCGTCGGCGAACTCCACGGTCACCTCACGCCCGGGCTCCGGCTCGTAGCCGGCCAGCGGCAGCGGGTCGGCCCAGCCCTGCGCGGGGGCATAGAGCCCGCCGTCGATCTCGCGGTGGAGGGCCAGCACGCCGAGCGTGGCCTCGAGTGCCGAATACGCCTCGCCGCGCAGCCGGTTGCGCTGGAGGTGGTAGCCCTCGCCCGCCATCTCCGCGAGGGCGCGTTCGCTGAACTTCAGGATCGCCGCCGAGGTGATCACGATCAGCACGAGCACGAGCAGCAGCACGGAGCCGCGGCGGAGCCGCGCGGCGCGGGTGCTCGCCCGGCGCGAGGCGGGTGGTTGCCCTGGCCCGGCCCCGTTCATCGCAAGGGCGCCCCCCCGGGCGCCTCCGGCAGCGTGATCGCGACCTCCCGCTCGTACCCGCGGTAGGCGAACGCGAGGCGCACGCGTTGCGGCACGCGCCAGCCGCCGTTGCCGTCCGCCTGCGGCTGGGCGGAATGGCTCCACGCCTTCCGCTCCGCATCGTAATATTCGAAGGATACACCGCGCCCGAAGGGCGAGAGCTGCGTCTTGCGCGGCCGGCCGCTGCCGTAGTCCTCCTCGAGCTTCGATTTCCAGAGCAGCACCAGCCCCTCGTCGGCATTGACCTGCAGGGCGCATTCGACCTGCGGCAGCGGCCGGTGCGGCCAGACGCACTGGCCGGGCGCCTCGTCGACCTCGAACATCAGCATCGGCGACCCGCCTTCGTACCCGGCGGGCGTGCCGAACCGGAACCGCACCCCCGACCCCTCCGGCGCGGCCGTGGTGGTCGGCACCGGAATCGGACTCCCGCCCCCCGGGGGCGGATGCTCCGCATCGGCCTCGCGCACCGGCCGGGGCAGGCGTCCCCGCCCTCCGGTGTCGCGCGGCGTTCCTTGGATCCGCGTGACAAAACCCGCCAGCGCGAGCACTTCGCCGGCCCATTGCCGGCGGGCGACCTGTCCGGCGAGCCGGACACCGAGCCGGCGCAGCGCGGCCGCATAGGTCTCGGCCGGGGCGAACCGGTCCGGTCCGGCCACGGCCGCCACCACCGCCCCGCGCGGGGCCGGGTTCAGCGCGCCGGTGCTCGACCGCGCCCGCTCGGGCGTGGTCGCCTCGGGCAACTCGACCGACTGCTGCACGAGCGCGTCGACGAAGCGCGTCACCCCGCGCACATGGCGGTCGAAGAGCCGTTCCTCCGATCCGCCGCCCCAGAGCTCGCCCATCGAGAGCACGAAAAAGTTCACCGCCACGAGCAGCATCGCCGCCAACGCCACTGCGAGCAGGATCTCCAACAGCGTGAAACCGCGCCCGGCCCGGCCGCTCCTGGATCGCGAAAACATCGCCGCCGGGAGACGGCGGTTGCGCGCAGCCGGTTTCATGGCGCCCCCGTCGTCGCCACTCCGCGAGTGCGACGCTCCTCTTCGATCCGTTTCTTCGCCTCCTCCAGCAACTGCCCCCGCTCGGTGGGCTCGGACCACGCCGGGCGAAGCACAGTCAGCCGCTCGTGGTGCCGCCGGGGCTCGCCGCGCTCGACCGCCATCTCCACCTGCAGGTCGACCACGAAAAGGTCCACCAGCGGGGCCGCCTCGACCTGCGCCGTCCAGGAGAGCCGGGCGTTCGCGGGGGTCTGGATCTCCCCGCCTTGCGCGACCTGGTCCCGATCCGTCTCCCAGAGCACCTGCTCGCGCACCCAGCGCACCTCCTGCTCGAATTCGCGGTCGAGCCGCGTGGCCGCAAGGTTCTCCACGATGTTGAGGTACGACGACGTCAACACGACTACGGCGACGGCGAACAACGTGATCGCGAGCAGCACCTCGATCAACGTGAAGCCGCCCCGGTTCCAGCGCCGGCGCCGTTTCACGAGCCGCCTCCCCTTCCCGCCGCATCGCCGGTGAGCATCTCGGCCCCGGTCCACGGATCGATCACGACGCGGCGTTTGTAGGCGCCGAGCTCGAACTCGACCGCAAAAGTCTGGCAGGTGCCGTCGGGGAAGAGCCGCACGCTGCGGGTCGGCCGGCGGGTGACGAGCGCGCCCCGGACGAGGATGAAGTCGTTCGCCGCCACCTCCTCCGAGAAGGTCGCCACACAGTCCTTGCCGGCGGCCTCGCCGGCGACTGGCACGCTCGTGTCGCCGGCCAGGCCGGTGAGCACGAAGGATTTCGCCTCCTCATCCCACCAGAGCTCGACCGGGCGGCGCGTCGCCAGGGCGCGCTCGCGGCCCTGGCCCATCGCCCGCCAAAACGCGCCTTCGAACTCGTCGGCGGGCGAGGAGCGCCCGAGCGACTCGACGCTGACCAGAAACATCGTGCCCGCCACGGCGATCAGGGCGATCACCAGCAGCACCTCGAACAACGTGAAGGCGCCCGCGCCCACCCGCCCCGGTTCGGCCCGGGCGCCCGGCGTGCGCCCGGCTCGTCGTGGGCGGCCGCGTTGAAGAAACCCGGTCACCAGTTGCCGATGTCGTCGGCGGTCCCGTCCTTGCGATCCGGGCCGGCCGACCAGACATCGTAGCGGTCGGTGTTGTGCGATCCCGGATACCGGTAGAAATACGGGGTGCCCCAGGGGTCGACGGGCGCCTTGCCGCCGTCGGCCTTGATGTAGGGCCCGCGCCAGCGCTCGGCGCCCGAGGCCGGCGCGGTGATCAACGCCTGGATCCCTTCCTCGGTGGTGGGATAGCCGCCCATGGCGATCTTGTAGCTGGTGAGCGGCACCTCGAGGCTCTGTTTCACGAAGATCTTCGCGACCTGCTCCTGGTTCTGGCCGAAGATCCGGTCGGCGTTCATCACGGCCACACCCGCGAGCAGCGCGAGCAGCGCCACCGCGATCAGCACCTCGAACAGGGTGAACGCCGCACGCCGGGCGCGGGATTTTTCAGGGTTGCGAAGCATGCGCGCAGAATGGGAAGCCGGGTTTCCGGGTCAAGTTGCCGCTCCGGGCGCCGGCACGTGCGCGTTCAACCGCCGAGGTCGACGATCCGCGCATGCTCCGCCGCACTCAACGGCACGACCGACAACCGGCTCTGCCGCAGCAATGCGCACTGCTCGAACCCGGGCTCGGTCTTGAGCACGCCGAGCGTCACCGGCTGCGCGAGCGCCCGCATCGGTTCGAGCTCCACGGCCGACCAGTCGCCCGCGCCCCCGCGCGCCGTGGGATCCGCAAACGCCGCGCGCCGCACGCGCGCCACGCCCACGACCGCCTTCACCTCGCCGCTGGCGTAGAAGAGCACCGTGTCGCCCACGCGCATCGCGCGCAGATTGTTGCGCGCCTGGAAATTTCGCACGCCGGTCCACTGTGTGCCGCCGTCGCGCACGAAGTCCGCCCACGCGTAGTCCTCGGGTTCCTGTTTCACCAACCAGTGCTGTGTCGTCGTCTTCGTCGCCATGGCGGAATCCTCGGGAGTGGTTCAGGTTTGGAAAACTGCGGTGGAAGTCAGGCTATCGAAACCGTTTGGGACACAGAGTCCACAGAGCGACTCCGCCGCAACCACGCACCCGGAACCAACCACCACGGATTCCACGGATGGGCACGGATTCCGGAACTCCGATCCGTGATGATCCGTGATATCCGTGGGCTCCGCCGCTTCTGTGCCCTGTCCGGCGTCGCAACGGCTTCGTTCCCCGTCAGCAGATCAGCGCGCCGAAGTCGGCAAAGTCGCCGCGGAAGCCGCCGCGCACGCCCTTCACGATCACGGCCACGGCGTCGTGCGAATGCAACGACTCGAGGTGCGCACACGCGACCTGGAAATCGGCGATGCGCCGATCGGCGTCGAGCTGCGCATGGAGCAGCCGCGCGGCATCCTCGACGAACTTGCTGTACGCGCCGTTGAGCTCGGCGAACGCCTGCTCGTCCTCGCGTTTCACCATCACCTGCGTCTCGGTGCTGAGCGCGGCGAGGCAGAGCTTCTGCAGGTCCTCGATCGCGAGCTTCCTCCCCTCGGCCACCTCCACGCTCACCCGCGCCTTGCTGCGCTGCGAATGCGGGATGCTGTAGACGCCACGGCCGGTGCGGGCGTGCTCGCTCAACTCGTCCGAGCACGGACAGGCCGACGAATACACGAAGTCGAAATGGATCCGCCGCCGCGCCTTGTCGTCGGCACCGAGCACGCCTTCGTAGACGCACTCGTAGAACTGCCAGCCCTCCAGCCCGCTGCGCAGCGCCGGTTGGAGGATCGGGTACGAGAACCGCACCCGCAGCCGCGCCTCCGGGCTGCCGAGCTCCTTGCGGTACGCCGCGAGGACCTTCGGCAACAGCTCCGGCGTGAAGGTCTTCTCCGCGAAGCGGTAGAACGTCCGCACGATGCGCGACATGTTGATGCCCTTCGCGCCCGCCCCGAGCGACACCGTGCCGGTCACGCTCGCCGGCAGCTCGCGCGCCGCGCCGCCCTTCACCGCAAACCGCAGCGGCAGGCGGAAGTTCGACACGCCGACCTGCTGGATCGGCACATCGGCGCCCTGGATCTGGCCGGCCGGCCCCATCATGTCGGGCAGCGACTCGCGGTACTCGGGCGTGACGCGGAACGCCGGATCGTAGGCCTTGCGGGCGGGCACATGGCAGCCGGACTTCCCGCAACGCGGGCAGGGCTCGGCAGAATGGTGGGCGGATTTCTTCATGTTCGTTTTTGGTGCGCGGCGACCGGGCGGGTGACGATAACCGCCGGCGCGAATGGCACGCTGGGCCGCCGCGAGCGCAGAGCTGTTGCACACAACGCCGGCGCGGTCAACGCGCCGCATCGCCCCGCCCCCGGGCCCGGCCAACCGCGCCGCGCGCGACCCCCGCCCGCGAAGATCACGCCTCCCTTACCAGTCGAGGCTTTCCCCGCCGCCCGAGGGCGGGCCATCGTCGCCACGCCTCGAACACCCTTTGCGTCCCATGTTCCCCTGTCGTCCTTTTCTGGTCTCCTTCGCCCTTGCCGGCACGCTCCTGGCCGCCCCGCTGGCCCGCCCTGCCGCCGCGGCCCCGGCCACCACCCTTGAGCGCAACGCCGCCGGCGACCTCACGCTGCGCTGGACCGGTGCCAGCGGGCGGTTCTACCGGATCGAGACCTCGGAAGACCTCTCGACTTGGACGCCGCTCCCTCCCGGCTACAAAGGCACCGACGCCCTCACTGCGGACTTCACCGGCTGGTCCCCCTTCTGGAGCAGCCCCGAGCTTCCGACCTTCGCCCGCTCCTTCGAGGAGGTGGAGGGCGACTTCTATTTCGGCCTCGGCACCGACGATGGCACCACCACGGCCGGCAGTTGGGACCAGACCTGCACCACCGGATTGAAACCCGACAGCGGCCGCATCCTCTGGCTCCGCCGGCAACGCAACCACTGATCCCTCCGGCCTCCGCCCTCTCGCCTCAACCCTCGCGGCGCTCGCCCCGCAGCCGATCCAGCGGACTCACCGCACCCACACCGCCCTTCTGCATCACGTGCAGATAGATTTGGGTCGTTTTCACGCTCTCGTGTCCGAGCAGCTCCTGCACCGTCCGGATGTCGGCGCCGTTCTCCAGCAGGTGCGTCGCAAACGAGTGGCGGAAGACGTGGGGCGTCACCCGTTTGTCGATGCCGGCTCCTCGCGCCGCCCGGCGGATGAACTCCTGTACCGCTCCGTCGAGCACATGGTGCCGCCGTACCAGTCCGCTCGCCGGGTCGACACTGAGCTCCCGCGAGGGGAACAGCCATTGCCACTCCCAACTCTCGCCAGCCTTCGGGTATTTGCGTGCCAAACCCTCGGGTAGCCACACTCCGGGGATGCCCAGTGCCCGATCCTCGGTATATAGTGTCCGCAACCGGGCCAGTTGATCGCGCAACGGCTCCACCAGCGATCGAGGCAACACCGTGACCCGGTCCTTGTCGCCTTTGCCGGTGTGGACGTGCAGTTGGAGGCGATCCACGTCCAAGTGGTGCACCCGCAGCCGCAGCAGTTCCATCAACCGCAGGCCGGAACCGTACGCGAGCTCCACCATCAACCGGTGGGTGCCGTCCAACTGCGCCAGAATCCGGCGACATTCGTCCCCGGAAAGCACGGTCGGCACCCGCCGCCCCCGCCGGGAGCGGTGGAAGTCGATCTCGCCGACCGTGCGGTGCAGCGCCTCCTGCAACAGGAACACCACCGCATTCAGGGCCTGCTTCTGCGTCGCTGCGCTCGCCCGCCGCGTGACCGCCAGGTCGGAAAGGAAAGCGCCGACCTCCTCCTGGCCCGCCGCATAGGGGGAGCGGGGCCGGATGAAGGCGGCGAAACGTGCTGCCCAGTCACGGTATGTTCTCTCCGTGCGCCACAGGAAATTGCGCTCCCGGCATGCCTTGATCAGATCGCGCTCCCAGTCGGTGGCCCCCAGATCGTTCGCCGCCAAGGGCGGCGGTGTACCGCTGCTGCCCGTGTGCGGCGCGCCGCTCGTCACTGCCCCGCCACCAGCCGTAGCGGAACCAGGGTCTCCATCCTCGGTGGTTCGCCCGCCGCCGCCGCGTGGGGGGCAGCCCTTTACGCGGTCCGCCGGCTGCCCGCCGTCCGCGCCTTGCCGCCCCGCCGCCCGATACCACCAGCGCAGCGCCTCTCTGGCACCGGCGCGCGCCGGCTCCGGCATGCCCCGCAGGTACGACTGAATCAGAATGATGGACGCTCCC
>JAEZSJ010000363.1 GCA_023443985.1 Verrucomicrobiota bacterium
GACTATTACGCATGCCGACTGTTGTTTGAGGTCCGTGCCGGAGACGTCGGAGTGGACTTCGGGAGCTTGACTGTCCTTGGCCCATTGCTGCGGCTGTCCCGTAGCGCCGATGGAATTGAGTGGACTCCTCGGTTCTGGACAGGAGAGACGGTTCGCGTGGACTCGTCGAACCTCATCCTTTTCCGCACTCATGATGGACTGCTCGAACGTGTGAACTCGATCGAGACACCGGCCGGCTCGATCTCCACCACTCGACCAATTCCGCCGCCAGACCGTTACCCGCGGCCGCGCGCACGGCTTCTCCGCGAGGTGCTTGAACACCCGTGACGAAGCAGCATTGACCTATGGCATATGTCCAACGTGATCTGTCTCAGGCCCAGAGGCGGGTCTGCCCAAGATGAACAATAGCATCCTCCTTGTAATTCCATGCTACCGAGAGCGCATGCGATTACCCGCATTTCTCACTGAGCTATTGGCGCAAGTGGAGACGCTCCCTTTTCCAGTGACTGTCTGCCCAGTCGACGACGGATCAGGTGCTGAACATGCCAACTGGCTCCGAACGTTCGTAGAAGGTATTCGCCCCCATTCACCCAACTTGCGCTCCGCAATCCTCTCACCAACGAATTTGGGAAAAGGGGGCGCAGTTTACCTCGGATGGCGCATGACTCCTGGCACTACGTGGCTCGCGTTCGCTGATGCAGATGGCGCCACGCCACCCCGCGAGATCACAAGAGTCTTGCAGGAGATCGCGAGCGCACCCGCCCCTGCAGATGCCTATTTTGCCAGCCGGATCAAGATGCTGGGTCGAACGATCTGTCGGCGCAAACTGCGACATGTAACTGGACGGATCTTCGCGACCGCGACTTCGACTATGCTCAACATCCCGGTCTATGACTCGCAGTGTGGATTCAAGGTCGTTCGTCGCACAGCGTTCGACGAGGTATACCCGAAGTTGCGCGAGCAGCGGTTCTGCTTCGATGTCGATCTGCTGATTCAACTGCAACTGGCAGGGCGAGCCGTGGTCGAGGTGCCTGTTGACTGGGAGGATAAAGATGGGAGCAAAGTGAATATTGTTTCTGACTCGCTGTCCATGCTCTATTCCCTATTCAAGCTGCGCCGATTGATCATCCAGAGTCGACGAAACACGGATGGCCAACAAAGGTGAAGCGGGCGTCATCGCAAAGCATCCCCACGAGCCCGGGCAAGTAGGTCCTTGGCGAACCTTTTCAAAGGATAGAAGCACGCAAATACCGATGCGCCTCCCCATGAGTCCGACTGAAAACATCACCCAGCACAACACCGAGATCCACGAGAACTTGGCCCACTGGCAGCGCAAGTCGCTCCTTCGTGAGGTTTACGCCGGGTTCTATCGCGAGATCGCCGCCCGCATCGCCGGGCGTCCGGACGGTCCCGTGCTGGAGTGCGGCTCGGGCATCGGCAACCTCAAGAGCGTCATCCCGGACTGCGTCACCACCGACCTCTTCCCGAACCCGTGGATCGATCGTGTCGAGAATGTCTTCGCGCTCTCCTGCCCCGATCGCTCCGTCGCGGCCGTGATCCTCTTCGACGTCTTCCATCACCTCGAGTACCCCGGCACCGCCCTCGCCGAAATCCAGCGTGTGCTGAAGCCTGGCGGTCGACTGGTCCTCTTCGAGCCGGCCACCGGACTGCTCGGCCGGATCGCCCTTGGCCTGTTCCACCACGAACCGCTCGGCCTCGGCCAACCGATCACCTGGGCGGCCCCCACGGGCTGGGACCCGCACGCAGTCCGCTACTACGCAGCCCAGGGCAATGCCTGGCGACTCTTCCGCCGCGGCGAACACGCCGGGCGCCTCGCCGGCTGGACGCTCCGCGAGGTCACCTGCTTCTCCGCGCTGTCCTGGCTGCTCTGCGGCGGCTTCCGCGGACCGCAACTCTGCCCACGTTTCGCCCTGCCGCTGGTCCGCCTGCTGGAACGCGTGCTCGCGCTTGCCCCCACCCTTTCCGCCTCCCGCATGATCGTCGTCCTGGAAAAGAACGCATGAAGGCCCCCGCCACCACGCCCGCCTCCGGCCTCTCGCAGGCCCACCAACACGCGCTTGCCGCCGCCTTCGACCGGGAGGACGCCCGCCCCACCGCCGCCGCCCGATCCTACCGCCGCCTGCTCGCCCGGTACTACAATCTACTCATCCCCGCCGATGCCTCGGTGCTGGAGATCGGCTGCGGCGACGGCGAACTGCTCGCGCAGCTCAAGGCCGCCCGCAGGACCGGGGTTGATCTCTCCGCCAAGCAGCTGGAGCGGGCACGGTCGCGGATCCCCGACGCGACCTTCATCGAGCAGGCCGGCGAGGAACTGGAGCTGCCGGGCCAGTCCTTCGACTACATCGTCGTCTCCGACACGCTCAACTTCGCGGCGGATGTGCAACAACTGCTGGCGCGGGCGCGCGCCGTCGCCATGCCGCGGACGCGGCTGCTGATCAACTCCCACAACAACCTGTGGCGGCCGCTCTTCGCCTTGGCTTCGGCGCTGGGACTTCGCTCCCGGCAGCCGCAGAGCTCCTGGCTCTCGCGCCACGACGTGGCCAACCTGCTCGAGCTCTCCGGGTGGGAAGTAATCAAATATCAACCACGACTGCTCTGGCCCGTCCGGACCCCGTTGCTCGCGCCGCTGTTCAATCGCTGGCTGGCTCCCCTCCTCCCGTGGGCCTGCTGCGCGGTCTTCACCATCGCCCGCCCGAAGCCCGTCGCGGTCGAGCATCCGCTGAGCGTGTCCGTCCTCATCCCGGCCCGCAATGAGGCCGGCAACATCGAGGCCGCCATCCAGCGCACGCCGCAGATGGGCTCGTGGACCGAGTTGATCTTCGTCGAGGGCAACTCCACCGACCACACCTGGGCCGAGATCCAGCGCGTGAAGGCCGCCTATCCCGACCGCCGGATCAAGATCCTCCAGCAGCCCGGCAAGGGCAAAGGCGATGCCGTGCGCGCCGGCTACGCCGTGGCCGAGGGCGACGTGCTCATGATCCTCGATGCCGACCTCACGATGCCGCCCGAGGAGTTGCCGAAGTTCTACCACGCGATCGCCTCCGGCCGCGCGGAGTTCGCGAACGGGTCGCGCCTCGTCTACCCCATGGAGAAGGAGGCGATGCAGTTCCTCAACATGGTCGCCAACCACTGCTTCGGCCACCTCTTCTCCTGGATGCTCGGGCAGCGCGTGAAGGACACCCTCTGCGGCACCAAGGTCCTGCGGCGCGACCACTACCTGCAGATCGCGGCGAACCGCGCCTATTTCGGCGACTTCGATCCGTTCGGCGACTTCGACCAGCTCTTCGGCGCCGACAAGCTCAACCTCAAGATCGTCGACATTCCGATCCGCTACCGCGATCGCACGTACGGCTCGACCAACATCAGCCGCTGGCGCCACGGCGTCCTTCTCCTGCGCATGGTGCTCTTCGCCGCCCGCAAGCTCCGCTTCGTGTAGGGTGCGCCCGCGCGGCCCTCCCCGGGCGCGCCGATCGCGACCGCGAAGACCTGCCCTGTCGCGTGGTTCTGGTGACCGGCCGCCCCCTGGCGGGTTTTGTGAAACCGAGCGCTTGCCACGTATTCGTCGCACCCTCAGCGTCGCACCGCATGGGTTTGGTGGCAGACCAGAACAACCGCATCTCGCGAGCGCATCCGGCACGGGTGCTTCGCGGCTCCGCAGCCCGACACCTTCGATGAGAACACTCGTGATCATCGACGACGAGCCCGTCATCCGCGAGATGCTCGTGCGCCATCTCGAGGGCCAAGGGTGGAAGGTGCTGCAGGCCGACAGCGGCACCGAGGGTCTGGAGCTCATCGCCACCCACCGGCCCGCCGCGGTGCTCTGCGACCTGCTCATGCCGGGCACGACCGGTTTCAGCGTCTGCCGGTCCATCCGCGCGCGGCGCGACCAGCTCGGCGATGTCACGATCATCGTGACGACCGGCAGCAGCTTCCCCGCGGACCGGCAAAGCGCGCTCGAGGCCGGTGCGGACCACTTTCTGGTCAAGCCCGTCAGCCCCGCGCAGATCGCCCAGATTCTCTCCGCGCTGCCTGGTCCGCCGGAGGCGGACCCGCTCGCCGAACCGCTCCCGGCAGCCGAGGCGGCCACGGTGCGCTTCTGGGGCGTGCGCGGCTCCATCGCAACCCCCGGCGCCGAGACCGTCAGGTACGGCGGCAACACCACCTGTGTGGAGCTCCGGGTGGGCGAGGAGCTCATCATCCTCGACGCGGGCACAGGCATCCGCCCGCTCGGCGAGCGGCTGCGGCGGGAGTCCGGCGGACGGCCGGTCAGAGCCGAGATCCTGCTCACCCACACGCACTGGGACCACATCCAGGGGCTCCCGTTTTTCGGACCGATCCACGATCGCGGCAGCATGATCTCCGTGCTGGGGTACGAAGGCGCGAAACAGAGCCTGCTCAAGACGCTGGCCGCGCAGATGGACAGCACCGTCTTCCCCATCGGCATGGATCAACTCGCCGGGAATGTGACGGTGCGCGAGCTGCACGAGCTCGAGTTTCGCGCCGGGCGCGTGCCGGTCCAGGCGGCGTTCATGAACCATCCCGGTGTCACGCTCGGCTACCGGCTGGGCACCCCCGGGGGCAGCGTCGTGTTCATGCCGGACACCGAGATCATGCCGTTTGCCCGTGAGCGTCCGGCGCGGCGCGAGCCGGAGCCGGATGCGGACACCGCGCGCTTCAACGCCTACAAGAACCAGCTCCTCGCGGAATTCGCCGCGGGTGCGGAGCTTCTCATCTGCGATGCCCAATACACGGCCGAAGAGTACGAACGCCGCGTGGGCTGGGGGCACAGCTGCGTCGACGACACCGTCCGGCTCGCCCTCCAGGCTAAGGTGAAACGCCTCGTGCTCTTCCACCACGATCCCACCCACGACGACGACGCGATCGATGCGTTGGTCGCCCGGGCACGGGGTCTGGCGGCGGTCGAGGGCTCCGCCCTGCAGATCGATGCCGCCGCGGAGGGCATGGAGATCGAGCTCCGGCGCAAGCCCCGTCCCAGTCCTTCGGCTGCATCAACGATCTGACGACGTCGAGTCCGCGGCCGCAAGCGGGGTCCCTCCACGAGGTGAACAGGTCCGCAGCGCCTTCGCCCGACGGCAACCGACCGGCGGGCGAAGGGAGCCCCGGGCCGAGCGAGGCCTATTTCGCGTATTTCACCGAGCAGCCGTAGGCCTTCGTCACCGGCGTCTCGACGGGGCGGCCGGCCTTGAGGTCGCCGAGCGCCGCCAACACGTAGTTCTTTCCACGCGGCACGTCCTCCCGCTTCGCGGAGGGGATGCTGTCGATCGCACCGGAGTAGACCACCTTGCCCGCGGCATCGATCACGAACAACTGCGGCGTGTTCGTCGCGTGGTAGAGCCGTCCCACCTTGCCGTCGGCGTCGAGCAGCACGGCGGTCGGGGCGGCGTTCTTCTGCTGGGTGGTCGTGACCCACTCGTCGGGGGCCAGGTTTCCCTGCTGCCCGGGGGCCGAGGAGCACACCGAGAACCACACCGCCCCGTCGGCCAAGGCGGCGGCCTGCGTCTTCTGCATGTTGCCCGAGTCGTAGTGTTTCTGCACGAATGGGCAGCCGTGGTTGATCCATTCGAGGACGACGACCTTCCCCTTGTAGGAGGAAAGCCGGTGGACCTGCCCGCGCGCATCGGTGAGCGTGAAGTCCGGCGCGGGTTTTCCGACTTCGGGGCGCTCGGCAGCAGCCGCGGAGAGGGTGAGCGAAGCGGCGACGGTCGCCGCGAGCAACAAGCGGAGTGGATTCATGGCAGAACGAGCTGAGGGTTGGAGTGTCGTCCGGGTAGGGACGGGCGAGCGGACCAAATTCGTCGTCGCCGGTTCCGCAAGTTCCGCCCATCGTGCAGCCGGAAAATTCCCGATGCCATTCCGCGTCACACGTCAGGAGCAGAAGATCCTGCTGATTCTCGCCGCCCTGCTGGTGCTCGGCACGTTGGGCCTTTGGCTCATCTGAAGCATCCCGTTGCACGCGCGACCGATCAACATTAGGCCCGACGGCGGCCACGGAGTGCGTTCGTGCCCGTCCGGAATACCTGCCGGCAGGGCGCGGTTTACCTCTTGCCAGCCGGCTCCTTGGTCCGAACCTCCCCCGCCTTTACGATGATCATCCGTCCGAAGACTCGCGGTTTCGTCTGCATCACGGCCCACCCGCAGGGGTGCGCCGCACATGTGCAGGAACAGATCGACACGGTCGTGCGGCGCGGGCCGATCACTGGTGGGCCCAAGAAGGTCCTGGTGATCGGTGCGTCCACCGGCTACGGGCTCGCTTCGCGCATCGCCGCGGCCTTCGGTTCGGGCGCCGCCACGTTCGGCGTGTTCTTCGACCGCCCATCAGAAGAGGACCGCACCGCCACGGCGGGCTGGTACAACACCGCAGCATTCCACGCCGCCGCGCACCAGGCCGGCCTCTATGCCAAGAGCCTCAACGGCGACGCGTTTTCCGACGAGATCAAGCGCCAGACGATCGAAGCGCTGAAACGGGACCTCGGTCCGGTCGACCTCATCGTCTACTCCCTCGCCTCCCCCCGCCGCACCCACCCACGCACGGGCGTCGTGCACAAGTCCGTCCTCAAACCGATCGGCGCGCCCTACACCAACAAGACGGTCGACACCGAGTCCGGCGAGGTCTCCGAGATCACGATCGAGTCCGCCACCGAAGCCGAGGTCACCGACACCGTCGCCGTGATGGGCGGCGAGGATTGGGAACTGTGGATCAACGCCCTCGACGAGGCCAGGCTCATCGCCCCGGGCGCCACGACGATCGCGTATTCGTACATCGGGCCCGAGGTCACCTGGGCCGTCTACAAGAACGGCACCATCGGCATGGCCAAGAACGACCTCGATGCCACCGCCAAACGGCTCAACGCCACCATGCGGGTGAACGGCTACGGTCGCGCCTTCGTCTCGGTCAACAAGGCGCTCGTGACCCAGGCCAGCTCCGCCATCCCCGTCGTGCCCCTCTACATCTCCGTCCTCTACAAGATCATGAAGGAGCGGGGGCTGCACGAGGGCTGCATCGAGCAGATCGACCGCCTCTACCGCACCCAGATGTACGGCGGCAACGCCCTCAACTTCGACGACGCCGGCCGAGTCCGCATCGACGATTGGGAGATGCGCGCCGACGTGCAATCCGAGGTCGCCCGCCTCTGGCCGCAGGTGAACACCGACAACCTCGCCGCGCTCACCGACATTGCCGGCTACCGCGCCGATTTCCTGAAACTCTTCGGCTTCGGTCTACCGGGCCTCGACTACGAGGCGGACACCGACCCCCACCTCGAGATGCCGTGATGGCCGGGAGGTTCCGCACCGGCACGGTGGGCTGCGGAAACACCGCCGCTACAGCACGGGCCGCCGAGGGCACCAGCACCCGGGCACAACCTCGGCTTTGGTCGAGGTCCAGCCTTTCCCATTGCCAGCCCACACGACGCCATTTTCGCTGACCGGTCTTCATGGCGATCTCCTTTTTTTCCCGCGCCCGCAACGCCATCGCCGCCCGCTGCGCAAATGACCAGGCGACGAAGGCGCGACTACGGTTCGCGCCCTACTACCACGCCATGGAAGCGCAGCAGGGGACGCGCATCCGCTTGGACGGGCGGGACCTGGTCATGCTCGCCAGCAACGACTACCTCGGTCTCTCCTTCCATCCCAAGGTGCTCGAGGCCGGCCAGCGCGCCATGACCCAGTGGGGAGCGAGCACCACTGGCGCCCGTGTCTCCAACGGCTCCCGCACCTTCCATCACGCGCTGGAGGAGAAGCTCGCCGCGTTCCTTGGCAAGGAAGCCTGCCATGTCCATGCGGCGGGTTACCTCTCCTGCATGTCGGGCATCGCGTCGTTCGCCGCCAAGGGCGATGTCGTCCTGGCCGACAAGAACATCCACTCCTGCCTCTGGGACGGCATCCGCCTCTCCAACGCCACCGTCGAACGCTTCGCCCACAACAACCCAGACGACCTGCGGGACGTGGCGAAGACGATCCCGGCCGACACCGCCCGGCTGATGATCCTCGAAGGCGTCTACTCGATGGAGGGCCACATCGCCCGCCTTCCGGAACTGATCGCCGTCGCCGAGGAGCATGAGTGCTTCAACGTGCTCGACGATGCCCACGGCTTCGGCGTGCTCGGCCGCGACGGGCGCGGCACCGCCGACCACTTCGGCCTCACCGACAAGATCGACGTGATCGTCGGCAGCCTCTCGAAGTCGCTCGGCAGCACCGGTGGGTTCGTCGCCGGCAAGCGCGAGTACATCGAGTACCTGCGTACCCACTCCAAGCACACGATCTTCAGCGCCGCGCTCAGCCCCGCCCAGGCCGCCGCCGCGGAGGCCGCGCTCACGGTGCTGCAGACGGAACCGCAGCATCGCGAACGCCTCTGGGCCAACACGCGCCGCTACGTCGCGTTCCTCAAATCGCTCGGGCTGGACACCTGGGGCAGCGAGACGCCAGCGGTCCCGGTCGTCGTCGGCTCGAAGGAGCGTGCCTATCGGTTCTGGCAGCTGCTCCGCGAGAAGGGGGTCTTCACGGTCATGTCCATCGCGCCCGCGGTCCCGCCCGGCAAGGATCTGATCCGCACCGCGATCTCCGCCCTGCACTCCGACGAGGATCTCGCCCGCATCGAGGAAGCGTTCACCTACGCCGCGAAACGGCTCTGACCGCCCCTGCCGCGGTGACGGGCTGACAGGCGCCGCCGCCGAAGCCAGGCGGCGCGAAACCCGGTTACGCCAGCGCGGCCGACACTGCGGCGGCGGAGTCCTGCCAGGTCGGCAACGCGCGGTTCAACGCCCCGCGGCCCAGTTCCTCCACCAACCGCGCATCGGTGAGCACGCGGCGCAGCCCGGAAACCCAGGCCGCGAGATCGTCGCCCGGGAGCGTCAGGCAACCACCGCCGGTCGCATGTTCGAGCAGAGCGGGGATGTCGCTGCACACGCAGGGCAGGCCGGACCACAGCGCCTCGATCACGGGCAGTCCGTTGCCCTCGGCGCGCGACGGAAACACACCGGCGATGCAGCGCGCCGCCAGCGCATTCACCGCCTCGTCCGGCAGCGGCCCGTGGTAGTGGAACTGTGTGCGACGGAGCGCCAGCGCGCGCGCGCGCCGCTCCACGGATTTGCCGAAATGCGGGTTCACCCGCCCGACCAGGTGCACCTCGAACTCCAGCCCCTCCGCCCAGAGCGCCTCGGCGGCGTCGAGCAGCAAGGCCTGGTTCTTCCGCGGCTCCAGGATCCCGACCATCAACAGCGCCGGCGTACCGCCGGGGCGTTCCCGGTTGCGCGCCCTCGGGCGCCCCGAGCCATCGGCGCCGAGCGGAAACGCCGTCACCTTGGCCCGCGCCGGCATGCGGCCCCACGCCCAGTACTGCTCCAGCTCCGCGCGACTCGTCTCCGAGATGGCCAGCACCCGTTCGAAGCCCGCAAGCAGCTTCATGTATCCGGGATGCCGCGCGACGCTGTGCGGCCAAGTCGTCTGCGGAAAACGCAACGGGATCGCGTCGTAATAGACGGCCGCGGTCCGGCAGCCGGGCTGCGCAACCCACGCCGAAAACCCGGGTCGCTCGTCCTCGCTGAACAGCTCGGGCGTGAAGACCCAATCGTCCTTCGCCGGGGTGACCCGCGAGCCGTCGGCCAGGGTCCACCCGCCCGCCGGCGGGTCCCAGCGGACCGCCTCGAGCGCCTGCGGCGCCCTCCCGGCCATCTCCGCGCGCAACCGCCCGCTCACGCGCTGGATCCCGGAGTGGTGGCCCGAACGGGCGGCCTTGGTGGTGTCGAAATAGATCATTCTTCCTCCCGGATGCGCGCCAACAGCCGCGCGGCGTTGCGGTGCACGTCGAAATTCTCGCGCACCCACTCCCGCGCCGCGGAGCGCAGGCGCTCGCAGAGCGCGTCGTCGCCCGCCAGGCGGCGCCAGGCGCCGACCCAGGCCGAGGCGTCCTCGATCGGCGCGACGAGCCCGGTATGCTCGTGTTGCACCGCCTCGGTCGTGGCCGCGACGGGCGAACTGACCACCACCGCACCCGCCGCCATCGCCTCCGGGATGACATTCGGCAGCCCGTCGCGATCCCCGCTGCGTGCGATCACGCCCGTGTGCACAAGCACGTCGGCCCACGCCAGTGCCGCGAAGATCTCCGGCTGGGGCCGGTGTCCCATGAGCTCCACCACCCCGCCGAGCTGCAGCGCACGGATCTGCGCCTCGAGCCGCGCGCGGAGCGGACCGCTGCCGAAGATGCGGACTTGGAGCGCCAGACCCGCGTCGCGGGCCGCGGCATGGAGTTCGAGCTGCCGCTCGAGCCCCTTCTTCTCCACCAGCCGCGCGACGCACACGATCCGCAGCGTCGTCCGCTGCGAGCGCAGCGGCTTGAAGGGAGGCAGCACCTCCAGCCCGCGGCGCACGACCAGGATCTTCCCCGGCGGCGTGCCGCGCTCGCGCAGCGTCGCGGCGCCCATCTGCGTCGAGGTGCGAACGAAGCGCGCCAGCGCGATCTTCTCGCGCAGGAGCCAGTCGCCACCGTGCTCGTAGAGATCATACGCGTGCGCCGCCATGCTGAACGGGATCCCGGTGAGCCGCCACACCGCCCAGGCCGCACCCGCCGGCGCGGAGGCCCACACGGCGTGCAGGTGCCGCGGCTGTTCCCGCCGGTGTCGCGCCGCCTCCACCACCCCGTAGCCGGCGCCCAGGAGGTTCTCCCAGAAGTTCCACCACCCGGGCGGCGGCCGCAGCACCATCGTCCGCATCAGGTCGGCGAAGAAGCCGCCCCGCGTGCGCCACGTCTCCAGCGGCAGCCGCCAGAGCACGGTGAACAGGCGCCACCGGTTGAACTGGTCGACGGGAAGCCCGGCGAACTCGGCCGCGCCCCCCCAGAGCGACACCAGCCGCAGTCGCACGCCCGCCGCCCGCAACGCCACGACCTCGCGCTGGAGGAACGTCTCGGTCGGGTGCGGAAAGCGCGTGAACAGCAGGACGATCTCCGCGCCTGCACCTTCCTCGGTTGCTCGTGTTGATGCCGGCGCCGCCATCGCAGGTCACACCGGGAACGGCCGCGGCAGCTGTGCCGCGTCGAAGCCCAGCCCGATCAGCTCGTGGATGAGGACGGTGGGATCCTCCTCATAGCGCAGCGCCTCGAAACGCTGGTGCGCCTCGTCGTAGCAGCCCGGCACCCGAATCCAATTTTCCATCACTGTCCGGAGACCGGCGGCCGAGTCGATGATCGGGCACGCCGCGCCGCGCTCGAAGAACTTCACCGTGAGGCTCTCCTGCGGCATGATGCTCCCGTAGGCGTTGAAGATGATCGGGCAGCGGAAGTTCAGCGCCTTGGCGCAGGTCGTCGTGCCGCCGCGGGTCACGATCGCGTCGCTCACCTGCAGGAGCCGGTGCATCTCGTCGGTGTAGCCGTCGATGAAGCAGGCGAACTCGGGGTGCTGGGCGCGCCAGTGGATCGCATCGGCGTAGGTGCGGGCGTTGCGCCCGGAGACGACGATGGCCTGCACGCGGTCGGCAAACTCCGCCAGGACCGGCAGCAGCTCCATGTGCTGGTTTGCGCCGTTGCCGCCGGTGCCGAGGAGCACCGTGAAGCGGTCGGGGCGCAGACCGAGCTTGTCCACGAGAAAGCGTCGCCGCTTCTCCGGGGTGAGGATGTCGTGGTGCGAGCGGGGCCGCATCAGGTGGCCGCGGACCTTCGTCTGCTCGGGCCGCAACCCCAGCTTCACGGCATAGTCGCGCGCGGTCGGCGTGCGGGAGAAATAGAGGTCCACGCTCCGGTCGATCCAGTTGCGGCTGTAGCCGTAGCCGCCCGAGAATTCCCCACAGTAGGTCGCGCACCGGACGTTCGCCGCACCGAGCACCTGCCGGGCGACCTCGAAATAGCCGCGGTTGAGGCAGTCATGCACGCTGAAGATCAGATGGGGGCGGTACTCGCGCAGGAGCGCGCGATAGTACTTCTTGCCGAAGCTGATGCTGTCCCGGTTGATGATGCTCAAGCCCTCCACGAGCATGTAGTAGGGATGGTGCAACCACGGAGCTTTCCGCTGGACCCAGTTGTAGAAGCTCACGCCCCACCGGCCGATCACCGAGGACTTCTCCAGCAGTTGCTCGATCCGGACATCGACCCGGTGTTTGTAGAGCTCGAAGGCCCATTCGGCAAAGGCCTGCGCGCGGGCGTCGTGGCCGCCGCCGGTGCTGGAGGTAAGGACGAGGATGCGAACTTGGCTCACGGGTCAGGGAAGTCCGAAATAGCGGGCGAGCACCGCCCGGCGCAGCGACAGGGGGGCGAGGCGCGCGCCAAGCGGCGCGACGACCGTCTGGAAGAAGGAACCGGAACGCACGATGCCCGACCGGCCGCGGCGCAGAGCCCGACGCAGATCCTGCGCGGCCCGCCGCGGCAGCGGCGCCGCGGCGAAGGTGGCCTCGAGCCGGCGCGCGACCCGCTGCGTGCGTTCCGGCACGTTCTGGTGGGGGGTGGCGAACATCGTGTTGTTGAACTCCGTCCGGTAATCTCCAGGACGAAAGTCGATCACCGTGATTCCGGCCTCCTTCCCTTCCAACATCAAACTTTCGGAGAGCGCGGCGAGTCCCGCCTTCGCGACGTTGTAGCCGGAGAGCAGCGGAATCGGAAACTCCACCGCCATCGAGGTCACGTTGACAATCGCCCCGGCGCGGCGTCCGGCCATCGCCGCGAACGCGCCACGGTTGAGCGCCAGCGACACGCCGAGCATCTCGTCGACCTGCGCGCGCCAAGTCGAAAGTGGTTGGTCGAGAATGCCGCCAAAGATCCCGTAGCCGGCGTTGTGCACGAGCAGGCCAAGTCCGCCGCTCTCACGCTCGACTTGGGCGAACAACCCGTCCGCCGCGCCCTCGCCATCGGCGAGGTCCAGGCGCAGGCCGTGGAAACGCGCCTGCGCAGGTAGCCGCTCCGGGCGCCGCGACGTGCCCCAGACCTCGACCCCTTCCGCCAACAACATCTCGGCGAAGGCGCGGCCCAGCCCGGTGCCCGCACCGGTCACCAGGGCCGTGCGATAGCGGGAGGCGAGCGGGGTCGATGGCATGTGGCGCGCTGGAACCGCCGGACTATCAGGCGGCCGGGGCGCGCAGCACAAGCGAGACGTTGGCACCGCCAAAACCGCTCGCGTTGTTCAGGACGACCTGCGGACGCACGGCGAGGGTCTGGCGCGGCAGATTGAGGTCGGCAAACTTCGGATCCACCTCCCGCAGGCCGCCGCAACCGGGAACAAAACCGCCGCGGATCGCCAACGAGCAGATCCCCGTCTCGAATACCGTCGCCATCGAGAGGCCGTGTCCGGTGAGCGCCTTGGTGCTGCTCACCGGCACCCGGGCCGCCTCCGCGCCGAAGACGCTGCGGATCGCCTTCACCTCGGAGGCGTCGCCGATCGGGGTCGAGGTGGCGTGGGCGTTGATGTAGTCGATCTGTCCGGACGCGACATTCGCCGCCTTGAGGGCCCGCCGCATCGCTTCCGCCAGCCCGAGCCCCTCCGGATGCGAGATGGCGACATTGTGGCCGTCGGAGGCCTGTCCCCAGCCGGCGAGCTCGGCGTACGGCGAGACGCCCCGCCGCGCCACCTCGTCCTCGCTCTCGAGCACGACGACCGCCGCGCCTCCTGTGCCCACAAAACCATCACGGGCGACATCGAAGGGCCGCGAGGCGGAGGCCGGGTCGGCCGAGGTGGAGAGCGCCCGCATCGCGGCGAACGGCAGGATCGCGTCCATGTTCCCGTCCTCCGCGCCGACGACAATCATGCGCTCCTGCCTCCCCGTGACGATGTCGTCGAAGGCGAAGCCGAGCGCATGCCCCGTCGAGGCGCAGGCGGAGGAGAAACCGCAGGAATGACCGCGGATCTTGAAGGCCGCGACCAGGTTGAAGTTCAACGTGCCGGAGATCGACGCCACCACCGCGACCGGCGAGCACCGCATCACGCCGACCTGGTGCATGCGGCCCAGGTAGTGGGCGAGGATCATCGGAGAGCCGGCCGAGGCGCAGTACAGGCCGGTGTTCTCGTTCTGCAGGTCGGCCTCCGCGAGGGATGCGTCCGCGATCGCCTGCTGCATCGCACAGTGCGCATACAGGCCGTGGGGAGCCATGCTCCGGAGCAGTTCGCGGCGCACCGCGTACCGGGCGGGATAGGTCCAGTCCTCCGGCTCGATCGACGAGACGTCGAAGTCCTTCACCGTCCCCATCACCTTCACCGGCACCTCGGGGCGCTGAAATGGTGGATACAGTTCGAAGCCGTGGCGCAGGGCGCGCACGCTGGCTTCGACGGTTTCCTTGTCGTTGCCGATGCTGCTGATGAATCCGAGGCCGGTGACGAATACTTTCCGCATGATTGGAGAGACCGCCGCCGGCTCGAGCTGTGCCATCCCCGGCGAACAGAAGGTCCGAGGCTCGGGACCTTCCGCCCGCTGGCAACAGGATTATCCGTACCGCGACGGCTCAGGCGCTCGTCGCGGCGGCCGGGGCGGCCGCCGCCGTTTCGGCGACCGGCGCCTGGTAGGCGAAGGTGAGCGTGATCTCCTCGGCGAACGCCGCCTTCTCGCCACCCACCTTGACCGTGCCCTCGAAGGTGGCCAGCGGCGCCTTGATCCGTTTCGGCCGGACCGACAGGACGATCGTCTCGCCGGGCTTCACCATCCGCTGGCAGCGTACGCCTTCGCAGCTCGTGAAGAAGACCGCGGAGGAGTCGACCGCACTCTCGAGCTCGGGCGCGCCGCTTTGTAGCAGAAAAAGGACTGCGAGCTGGCCCAGGGCCTCAAGCATGATCGAGGCGGGCAGCACCGGATTGTCACGGAAATGTCCCTGCAGGAAGAATTCGGTGCCGGCCAGCTGGTAGCGGCCGGTGGCGGAGTTGGCCGCGATCGTGGCCTCCTGCACGAACAGGAAGGGCGGCTGCATGGGCATCACCTCAAGCACCGCCTCGATCGGCAGATGCTTGGCGGGCACCGGCACCTTGCCGCTCACCTTCGCCTCGATGAAGGCGTTGATGTCGGCGATCGTCCGGAGATCGCGCAGCTCCTCGTTCTTGATCGGCACCTTGATGCACTCCTCGACGAGCATCACCACCTCGAGCATCGTCAGGGAGTCGACCCCGAGATCCTCCACCACGCGCAGGTCGGTCGCGCCGGTGTGCAGCCGCGGGCGCTGCTCCGGATCGACGAACCGCTCGATGATCCCCAGCACCACGGTGGGGACCGCGGCGACATCGCCCGTGCGCCGGTAGCGCAGGGCCGCTTCGAGGGTCGCCGGCGAGCAACGTTTCAGTGCTTCACGCAATGCGCCCTCGTCGGCGGCGCTCAAGCCAGCCGCGGTCGCCACGGGACGGGAATTTTCCTGTTCGGACATGAACGGCATGTAACAAATTCGGCAAGTACCCGGGCAAATCCTATTTTCCTCGGACCCGCCGGTCTCCCCGTCGTTCCGCCGCCCGGCGGGGGTCCTCCCAAAAAAGCACTTGCCATGCCCGGGCCCGCCGGATGCTCTCGGCCCCTTAATCACTTTCACCATGGCTCGAATCTGCGCGATCACAGGCAAGCGTCCCTCCAAAGGGAGCATCATCCACCGTAAGGGTCAGTCCAAGAAGAGCGGCGGCATCGGCACGCACGTGACCGCCAAGACCACTCGCTGGATCAAGCCGAACCTGCAAAAGGTCAAAGTCCGCCTGCCCAACGGCGGCACGAAACGCATTTTGGTCGCCGTGAAGGCAATTAAGGCTGGAAAAATCCAGAAGGCCTGACCAGTTTGTAGCTCTCCCATCCACCCGCCTGCCCCCGAGCGAGCGCTTAGCGCCCTCGGGGGCACTTCTTTTTCGGCGGGTTCCCCGCCCGCGGCGGCGGGTTCAGGTGCGGCGCAACCCGATTCGGGCGAGGAGGCGTCCGGCCAGCGCCGGCAACTCCTCGCGCCCCTCGATCCGCAACCACCACAGCATCGCGCCGTAGGCGGCCACGCCGAGCGGGATCATCGTCGCGAGCAGCACGATGTCGCGCGCCCGCGACGGCGGGAACACCCGCTCAAGGCCCAGCGCCCCGCCGGCCACGACCACCGCCATCACCAGCACCCCGCCCGTGATTTTGAGCAGGTCGCGCCACAGATGCTGGAAGGCCAGCCCCCGGTCGCTCCGCGCCAGCCGCACCTGGAGATACCACGCCTGGGCCACGACCGCCAGGTTGCTCGCGAGCGCGAGGCCCACGGTCGAAAGCGGGCCCATCAACGCCAGACCGAGGCCGATGTTGACCGCGAAGCTCAGGACCGCCGCACGCACCGGCGTGCGGGTGTCCTTCCGGGCGTAGAACGCCCGCAGCACCAGATTGACGAACGAGAACACCGGTAATCCGGCGGCGAATACCGCCAAGACCGGCACCATCGCCCCGGTGTCCTGCGCGTGGAAGGCGCCGCGCTGGAAGAGCAGCCGGATGATCGGTTCCGCGAGCAGCACCAATCCCGCCGCCGCCGGCACGTTTACCACCAGAATCAGCCGCATGCCCCGCCGGTACGCCGCCGCGAAGGCCGGCCAGTCCGCCTGTGCCGCGTGCCGCGAGATCAGCGGAAACACCACCGTCGACACCGCCACCGCGAAGACACCGATCGGCAACTCCATCAACCGCGTCGCCAGATTCAGGAGCGAGACGGCCGCGTCGTTCAGCGAGAGGCCCACCAGCCGCAGCAGCGCCATGTTGATCAGGTAGACCGCCGAGCCCACCACCGTGGGCGCCATCAGACCGACAATCGCCCGCACCTGCGCGCTGCGCCGGAGATCGAGCCGAGGCCGCCAGCCCTCCCGCACCAGGGCCGCCGCCGGCACGGCCATCTGGAAAAAGCCGCCCACCAACACGCCGGCGCAGAGCAGCCGGATGTGCGTGGCACCGTCGGCCGCCCAGCCGCCCCACAGGCCGCCCACCAGCGCGGTGATCATCGCGAGATTGAGCCAGATCGGCGAGAGGGCCGGCTCGAGGAACCGCTCCAGCGTCTGCAACGCCGCGCTGAACGCGGCCGCGAGACACACGAAAACCATGTAGGGGAACAGCCATACCGCCAGCTCGGCGCCGAGGCGCCAGCGGGCGATCGTCTCCGGCGCGGCCCCCAGCGCCGCCGCCGGCCCCTCCCACCACCGGCCGCCGAGCAGCACCATCCCGATCGCCACCAGCCCGGCAGTCACCACCAGCAGCCAGCTCGCGACCTGGCTGACCAGCTCGAAGGCGCCCGCCCGTTGGCGGCGCGCAAGCTCCTCGTTGAGCGTCGGCACGAACGCGGCCGTCAACGCCCCCTCCCCGAGCAGGCGCCGGAACAGGTTCGGCAGCGTGAACGCGGTGAAGAACGCGCTCGCGAGTGCCGTTGTTCCGAATACAGCCGCCGTCAGCACGTCCCGGATCAGGCCGAGCACGCGTGACACCATGGTCATGCCGGCGACCAGTCCGATGCGTTCGAGTTGTTTCGACATCTGCGGAGCCACGTTCTCCCCGCCGGCGGCCCACGGGAGCAAGACCATTAGCCGGAGGGCCGGCCCGCCCGACCAGGCCACGTCCCGCCCGTGGCCGCACACGCCCGTTTCCGGCCAATCAACTTGCCACCCCTCCCCTGCCCACGTATCCAGCCGCTAGCTCACCCCGAACTCTTCACGCCATGAAACGCCATACCATCGCCGCCCTCCTCTCCTTCGCCGCCTTCGCCGCCGCAGCCCAGGCCGACGTCGGCACCGCGCTCCTCAAGCCGAGCACCGCGACTCGCCCCAAGGACGACACCGCCGGCAGCCAGATGGGCTCCTACGCCGGGATCAAGCGCGCCATCGGGGTCGTCGACTTCGAAGTGGACGACGGCTGCAGCTTCGACGACGGCGCCAAGTCCAACATGCGCGCCATGCTCGAGTCGGCGCTCTTCGCCACGAACCGGTTCGTGATCGTCGAACGCGGCAATCTCGACGCTGTCCTCAACGAACAGGACCTCCAGTCGAGCAAGCGCGCCGCGAAGGCCTCCGGCGTGGCGCAGACCGGCAAGATCCGCAGCGCCCGTTACCTCGCCACCGCGCTGATCACCGAGGCGTCGAGCAACACCTCCGGCGACTCCGGCGGCGTGCGCATCCACGGCTTCTCCATCGGCGGATCGGCGACCAAGTCGAGCATCGTGCTCCTGGTGAAGCTGGTCGACAGCACGTCCGGCGAGCTCGTCGCCAGCGAGCGGATTCGCGGCGTCGCCGGCAAGTCCGGTCTCAATCTCGGATATGATGGGCACGGCTGGGGCGGCGAGCTCGGCACCTTCGCCAAGACCCCGATGGGCGAGGCTGCGCAGGACTGCATCAACCAGGCCGTGAAATTCATCGCGGCGAAGATGGAGGCCTTCCCGGTGGAGGGGAACGTGGTCCTCGCCTCCGAGAACGCGATCATCATCAACCTCGGCGAAAACTACGGCATCCGGGCCGGTCAGAGCTTCGTCATCCGCCGCAAGGGTGAGACGCTCGTCGCCCCCGAGACCGGCGAAGTCCTCGGCACCAGCGACGGCGAGACCCTTGGGGTGATCGAGGTCGTCAGCACCAAGGAGAAGATCTCGAGCTGCAAGCTGGTCGAAGGCGACATGCCGCAACGCGGCGACGCCGTCGTCTTGCGCTAACCCCGCCCGTTCTTTGCGCCCGCCTCCCCTGCGGAGGCGGGCTTTTTGTTGTCGAGCGGGAGACGGGCTGGCGTGCCGCCGACATTGACCGTGCCCCGGCCGCCGCCATTCTCCGTCCCACCACCCGCCCATGCCGCTGATTCCCCGGCTCGCCGAAAAGCTCCAGCGCCATCCGAAACGCTTCGTGTTTCCGGAGGGGGCCGACCCGCGCGTGTTGCAGGCGGCCCGGCAGATCGTCACCCGCCGGATGGGCGCCCCCATCCTGCTCGGGGAACGCTCGGTCATCAAGGATGCGGCCCTCCGGCTCGACATCTCGCTGCAGGGCATCCGCCTGATCGATCCCGCGCGCGCGGCCGACCTCGAGGAGTTTGCGACGCGCTACCTCGAATTGCGTCGCGGCCGCGGGTTGCAGCCGCCCGAAGCCCGCGCGGCGATGGTCGATCCCGCCTACTACGCCACCATGATGCTCGCCACGGCGCAGGCCGATGCACTCATCGGCGGCGCCACCGTCTCGGCCTCCAGCGCGTTGCGTCCGTTGTTTCAGATCATCCCCAAGCAGGAGGGGGTGAACACCGCCTCCTCCGTGATGGTGCTCGATTTCGACGAGAACAAGGTCGGTCTCGACGGCTCCCTCTTCCTCGGCGACTGCGGCGTCATCCCCGATCCCACCGCCGAGCAGCTGGCCGACATCGGCATCACCGCCGCACGGATCGCCCATCACCTCACGAACGACACCCCGCGCGTCGCCTTCCTCAGCTACTCGAGCCGCGGCACCTCGTCGCATCCCTCGGTGTTGAAGATGCGCGCCGCCACCGAGCTCGCGCGGGCCAAGATCCCCGAGCAGAAGTTCGCCGTGGAGATCGACGGCGAGATGCAGGTCGATGCCGCGCTCGACCCGCGCACCGCCGCGGCGAAGGGCGTGCTGCCGGGTGTCGGCGGCCGGGCGAACGTGCTGATCTTCCCCGATCTGAACTCCGGCAACATCGCCTTCAAACTCGTGCAGGTCCTCGCCGGGGCGAACACGTTCGGCCAGATCATCACCGGCCTCTCGCGCCCCGCCGCCGAGATCAGCCGCGGCTCCAGCGCCCACGATGTGCTCGGCGCCGCCGCCATCGTGGGCGTGCAGGCGATCAGCCACAATCTCCTCTACGGCGCCGACTGAACGCCCGCGGCCCGCCCCCGCACCCCCTTCCATGCCGACTTCAGCCATGCCCGACGGTTATCAGGAGGCACCCGCCGGCCTTCTCGCCAAGCCGACCAACACCACCACGAAGCGCATCTTCGTCGCCGGCACCCGGATGAACGAGGGCAAGACCACCACCTGCCTCGGTCTCTTCGCCGCGCTCCAAACGCTCTACCCCCGCGTGGGCTTCATCAAACCGGTCGGCCAACGCTTCGTCGAAGTCGAAGGCCACCAGATCGACGAGGACTCCGTGCTGCTCGACACGATCTACCACGTGAAGGTCCCGATCGAGAGCATGAGCCCCGTCACCGTCGACGGGAAGTTCACCCGCCGCTACCTCACCGATCCCGCGGGCACGCTCCCTGTATTGATCGATCGGATCTGCCGCGCCTTCGACCGCGTCTCGTGGGAGAAGGATTTCACTCTCATCGAGGGCACCGGCCATGCCGGCGTCGGCTCCGTCTTCGACCTCTCCAACGCCTCCGTCGCCCGGCTGCTCGACGCAAAGGTCATCCTCGTCTCCTCCGGCGGCATCGGTCGCCCCGTCGACGAGATCGCGATGAACAAGGCCCTCTTCGACCGCGAAGGCGTCGAGGTGATCGGGGCCATCGTCAACAAGGTCGAGCCGGACAAGCTCGGCTTCATCGCCGACTACGCCGGCCGCGGCCTCGCCCGCCACGGGGTACCCTTGCTCGGGGTGCTGCCCATCCAGAAGCCGCTCACCTCGCCCAACCTCGCGCAGATCGTCGAGGAGATCGGCGGCCGCTGGCTCAACGGGCGCGCCACCGGCGCGAACGAGCGTATCGATGAAGTCGTGATCGGGGCCATGACTGCCAAGGGCGTGATCGACACCCTCAAGCCGGGCGTCCTGCTCGTCACTCCGGGCGACCGCGACGACCTGCTGTTCGCGACCATCTCCACGGCCGGCTTGTCCGGCCGCAAGGTCGTGTCCGGCATCGTGCTCACGGGCAACACGCTCCCCCACCCGCGCCTGCTCGAGCTGCTCTCACAAACCCCGATCCCCGTCGTTGCCGTCGCCGACGAGTCCTACGCGGTGGCGTCGAAGATCAACAACATGACGATCAAGACGCAGCCGCAGGACGCGGACAAGATCCCTATCATCAAGCGCATGGTCCTCGACCATGTGGACCTGAAGAAGCTGCTCGCGTCCTTCTAGGGCGCGCCCCGCCACCGGGAAAACAACACGGCCATCGCCCGGGAGCGATGGCCGCGTGTAGTGGGGAAACCGTTTCGCCGCTCAGTTGCCGGGCTTCACCAGGACCGTGTAGTTCACGAGCCGGCCCACCGGCGAGACGAAGAACACGTCGCGGTATTCGTGCGGCGGAATCTGCAGGCTGTAAAACCGCGGCATGGTCGCCTCGCCCCGCTCGCTGAGCAGGAAGGTGCAGGCCACACCCACGTTGGCCGTCGTCGACACGACGTTGCGCACGCGGACCCAGGTCCGCACGCGGCCGTCGGTGAGCGGGTGCGCCTCGATCGAGGTCAGCCTCACCATGGAGGTGTAGGCCTTGGCGAACTCGGCGTTGATCGGCACCAGCACGATGCCCGTCCAGTCGCGCTCCACCAGCTCCGCGGAGGCGCCGTCGGCCGTGAGTCCGCGCGTCGGCGGTTGGCTGCCGTAGTTGATCGGCTGATCCACCTCGGGGGCGGGCGCGCCTGTCTGGAGCGAAGCCATGGCCTGGGGGAATCCGGTGGACTCCGCCTGCTCATGCTGGACACCGCCAAGGTCGGGCTCGGTGAGCCGTTCGACCAGTTCGGCCGCCTCCGGCGGGACCGGCGGAGGCGGGGTGGCAGGCTCCGCCTCCGGAGGCGGGGTGGGCGGCGGCGCCACGGCGGGAGCCGGTTTCGAAGCGGGCTTGGCTTGTGGCTGGGGGGACGAGCAGCCGGCGAGCACCAATGCGCCCAGGGAGAGACCGAGGACAATTACGTTGGGTTTCATGCTGTGGGAGTGGGGAAGGTTACCGCGGATGATGATAAAAAGCGGCGCGGGCAAGAATATGCCGCCGATCGAAGCAGGGAAGGCTTGGTGCGGGAGCCGCCGATTTAAACAAAATCTTGTGGCGGGCATCGCACGGTCACGGATTCGTTCGTGCAATCGCGCCGCCTCCCGTGCCACAGTCGGCCCGCGATGAAATCCCCTTGGGACACGCTGAAGATTGTCGCCGATCCCACCCGCCTGCGTCTGCTCGCGCTGCTCCTCCGTGAGGAGCTCTCCGTCGCCGAGATCCAGGAGATCCTCGACATGGCCCAGTCGCGTGTCTCGTCCCAGCTCTCGCTCCTGCGGCAGGCGGGCTTCGTGGTGGACCGGCGCGACGGCAAACGCGCCTACTACTCGCTCCGGCCCGGCCTCGGTGCCGGCCAGCTCACCCTGCTGCGCACCGCCGCCGAAGCGGTCGCCGACCAACCGGAATCCGCCGAGGATCGCGGCAATCTCGAACGCATTCTCGCCCGCCGCCGGCGCCAATCCGAGGAGTATTTCAACCTCGTCGCCGGCCGCCTCGGGAAAAACTACTGCCCCGGCCGCTCGTGGGAAGCCATCGGCCACCTCGCCCTGCGGCTCGTGCCCGGGATCGTCGTCGCCGATCTCGGCGCCGGGGAGGGGCTGCTCTCGCAGTTGCTCGCCCGCCGCGCCGCCCAAGTCTGGTGCGTCGACAACTCGCCGCGCATGGTCGAGGTCGGCACCGCGCTCGCGCACAAGAACGGACTTGAGAACCTCCGCTACCTTCTCGGCGACATCGAGGCGGTTCCGCTCGAAGAAGGCGGCGTCGATATCGCGATCCTCAGCCAGGCGCTCCATCATGCCGAGCATCCGCAGCGCGCGGTCGACGAGGCGTTCCGCATCCTCAAGCCCGGCGGCCAACTCATCGTGCTCGATCTGAAGGCCCACGACTTCGAGAAGGCCCGCGAGCTCTACGCCGACCGCTGGCTTGGCTTCAAGGAGAGCGCACTCCACGGGTTCCTCAAGCGATCCGGCTTCACCCAGGTGGAGGTCGCCACCGTCGCGCGCGAGAGCGAGGCGCCGCACTTCGAGACACTGCTCGCCGCCGGCTTCAAACCCCACGGTTGAGAGGGTCCGAGTCCGCCGGCCACCGGCCGGTCCACCCCGGGGCACGGGCGGCGGCACGCCGTGCCACGCGCCATCCGGCAACACCCCGACGCGCTGCTGACACCACGCTGTCAGCAGCGGCTGTTAACGTGCGCGCCGCAAACCCAACCGAAGCCACCATGAGCCACGCCGTCTCCATCTATGCCGACCCACTTCCTTCCCTCGCCCCGCCTGCCGGTGACGATTCCGAAACCGCCCTGCTGCCGCCCCACCCCCTGACCGAGGCGCTGTTCGGCACCTGGGCCGGTGGCCACTCTCCCGCCGCCCGCGCCCGCGCGGTGCTGGCCTCCGCCTTCCTCGCGGACGGACCCCGCCCCGAACTCGCCGCCGACCTGGCGCTCTTCGGCCAATTCGTGGGCTCGTGGGACCTGGTGGTGATCGATCACCCGGAGGGCGCACCCCCGCAGGAAACTTCCGGCGAATGGCACTTCGCCTGGGCGCTCGATGGGCGGGCCGTCGCCGATGTTTGGATATCGCCGGCCCGCGAACACCGCACGCGCCGCGCCGACAGCGGCGACTACGGTCTCACGCTCCGGTTCCCCGATCCGGCGGTCGGCGCCTGGCGCTCCACCTGGCTTGGGCCGGTGCGTCGCACCGTCCGGCCGTTCCTCGCCCGCGCGGTCGGAGAGGAGATCGTGCTTTCCGGGTCGTTCGACCCGGGGGTCGAGACGCGCTGGATCTTCTCGCAGATCACGCGGCGCAGCTTCCACTGGCGCGCCGTGCAATCCGGCGACGGCTGGCTGACGCAGCGCCTCCGGCAGGAGATGCGCGCGCTCCGGCGCGTCGACTAGCACGCGGTCCGCGCGATCCGCCGCTTCGCCGTTTGACCACGCCGCGCCGGCCCCGCATTGCTCGCCGAATGCCGTGGGATGTCCATCTCCGCCAAGGCCTCCACCTGCCCCAGATCGACTGGTGGCTCGACGCACCGCGCCCGGCGGCCCGCTCGTTCATCTCGCACGCGCATTTCGACCACATGGCCCGCCATCGCCTCACGCTCTGCACGGAGGCGACCGCGCGCTTCATGCAGGCCCGGCAGCCTGCGCGCCGCGAACTGCTCACCCGCCCGTTCGGCCATCCTCACGAGATCGCCCCGGGCTGCGTCGCCACCCTGCTTCCGGCCGGCCACATCGCCGGCTCCGCGCAGCTGCTGGCCGAGTCCGAGCACGGCCGCCTGCTCTACTCCGGCGATTTCAAGCTGCGGCCCGGCAAGGTCGCCGAACCCTGCGCCACGCCCCGCGCCGATGTCCTGATCATGGAGACGACGTTCGGCCTGCCGAAATACCGGCTTCCCCCGGTCGAGGAGGTCGTCGCCGCCATCGTGCGCTTCTGCCGGGAGACGCTCGCCGCCCGCGCCATCCCCGTGCTCTTCGGCTACAGCCTCGGCAAGGCGCAGGAGATCCTCGCCAGCCTGGCGGGCGCGGAGCTGCCGCTCATGCTGCATCCGGAGATCGACCGTCTCACCCGCGTGTGCTC
Source organism: Verrucomicrobiota bacterium (assembly GCA_023443985.1). Classification (GTDB taxonomy): domain Bacteria; phylum Verrucomicrobiota; class Verrucomicrobiia; order Opitutales; family Opitutaceae; genus CAJCBL01. Next base: position 24,400 of record JAEZSJ010000363.1, read on the forward strand.
GACGCTCGGTTACGAGTTCCCCGCCTACCGCGAGTTCGATGCGCTCGCCGCGCCCGGGCATGTGGTCATCGCCCCGCCGCAGGCCTCGAAGGCCTGGCTCGGCCGGCTGGCGCCGCGGCGCACCGCGATGATCACCGGCTGGGCGCTCGACTCCTCGTGCAAGTATCAGACTGGATGCGACGCCGCATTCCCGCTGTCCGACCACGCGGACTTTCCGGAGCTGCTCGAATTTGTCGAGCGCGTGCAGCCACGCCGCGTCGTCACGGTGCACGGGTTCGCCGCCGAGTTTGCGCAGACGCTTCGCGCCCGCGGGGTCGACGCCCTGGCGATCGGGAAGGAGAACCAGCTCGAACTCGGCTTCGGTCCCTGACGCGCCGCCGGCGCGGATGCCGCGGCACCTAGGGTCAGCCCAGCCGCTCGGTCACCAGTTCGCAGGAGACCGCCCGCCGCGCCGCCGGGTCGTAGCGCACCAGCGCGCCCGAGAGCCGCACGTCGCCGCTCGCGACCTCGAACCGCCGCGGCATGCCGTCCACGAACCGGCCGATCACCGCCTGGATGTCGCGCCCGAGGACCGACTCGTAGGGGCCGGTCATGCCCGCGTCGGTCAGGTACGCCGTGCCCTTCGGCAACACGGTGGCGTCGGCCGTCGGCACATGCGTGTGGGTGCCCACCACGGCGAGCGCCCGTCCGTCCAGATACCAGCCCAGCGCGATCTTCTCCGAGGTCGCCTCCATGTGCGCCTCGACGAACACCGCATCGCAATCCTGTTCCCCCGCCCGGAGCAGCCGGTCGGCCGCGGCGAAGGGACAGTCGCCCTTGAGCCCGATGAAGTTGCGCCCCAGGACCGTGAATACCCCGAGCCGGAAGCCGTTCTTCTCCACGATCACCCGCTCGCGCCCGGGACAGGCGGGCGGCAGGTTCGCCGGCCGGCAGACCCGGTCGAACTGCCCGATCTCCGCCTCGAAGCCCTTCTGGTCCCACACGTGATCGCCCAGGGTGATCACGTCGACGCCGCAGCCGAGCAGATCGCGCGCAATCGTGCCCGTGATGCCGGCGCCGGCCGCCGAGTTCTCGGCGTTGGCGATCACGAAATCCAGGGCGAGGCGTTCGCGCAGCTGCGCGAGCCGGTCCGTCACGACGGCGCGGCCGGGCCGCCCCACGATGTCGCCGATGAAAAGCAGGGAGATCACGCGCGGCATTCCGCACCGCGAGCCGCGCAAGTGCAAGCCGCGGCCGCAGCCCGCCCGCCCATCGGTCCGGATGCTGACGACGCCACGACAGCTCTGCCAGCCGGGTGCACGCCCCTCCGCCGCCTCCATCGCCAAGGGACCGAATCCGCCCTTGCGGCAACGGTAGTGACCGCCAAGGTTGGCCGCCTTTCATCAAGAAGCCGCTGCCATGACCGCCCAACCCGCCTCCGCCCGTCCCCACGCCACCACCAGCCGCGAGATGAAAGGCGCCGATTGCGTCGCGGAGTGCCTGATCCGCGAGGGGGTCGAGGTGGTGTTCGCCTATCCGGGCGGCGCCTCGCTCGAGCTCCACCAGGCATTCACCAAGACGGACAAGTTCCGGGTGATCCTCCCGCGCCACGAGCAGGGGGGCGGCTTCGCGGCCAACGCCTATGCGCGGGTCACCGGCAAGGCCGGCGTCTGCATGGCGACCAGCGGCCCCGGCGCCACGAACCTCGTCAGCGCCATCGCCGACGCGTACATGGACAGCGTGCCGCTCATCGCGATCACCGGCCAGGTGTTCTCGAAATACATCGGCAAGAGCGCGTTCCAAGAGACCGATTTCTACGGCATGACCCTGCCGATCGTGAAGCACAGCTTCCTCGTGATGAACGTGCACGACCTTCCGCGGATTTTCCGCGAGGCGTTCCACATCGCGACGACCGGCCGCCCCGGCCCGGTGGTGATCGACATTCCGAAGGACATCCAGCAGGCGAAGTTCACGCCCGTCTGGCCGGTCGCGATGCAGCTGCCCGCGTACAAGCCCGAGAAGCACGCCACCGACGAGCAACTCTCCGCGCTCCTGCCCCTGCTCTCCGCGGCGAAGAAGCCGTTGCTCTACGTGGGCGGCGGGGCGATCTCGGCCGAGGCGGGCGCCGAGCTCCGCCGCTTCGCCGAGCGCAACCAGATCCCCGTCACCACCACCCTCATGGGGGTGGGTGCCTTCCCGGAGACACATCCCCTCTCGCTCAAATGGTTCGGCATGCATGGCACCGTCGCCGGCAACTTGGCGGCGGACCACTGCGACCTGCTGCTCTGCCTCGGCGCCCGGTTCGATGACCGCGTGACCGGCGACACCAAGGCCTTCGCCCGCCATGCGACGATCGTCCACCTCGACGTCGACGCCTCCGAACACAACAAGAACAAGCGCGTGCACCACCCGATCGTGGGCGACGTGAAGCATGCCCTCTCCCGCCTCAACGCGCTGCAGGAATCGCATCACTCGCCCGTGCCCGACACGGCCGAATGGCGGGCGCAGTGCGACGCGTGGAAGAAGGAGTTCCCCTTCACCTACGAGGAGAGCCCGCACATCCTCCCGCAGGAGGCGGTGCGTGCGCTCTACGAGCTGACCCGCGGCGAGGCCGTCGTCGTCACCGGCGTCGGCCAGCACCAGATGTGGGCCGCGCAGTATTACGATTTCGCCGAGCCGCGCCGCTACATCAGCTCGCTCGGCCTCGGCGCGATGGGCTTCGGCTATCCGGCCGCCCTCGGCGCGAAGATGGCCCGGCCCGACAAGCAGGTCGTCGACATCGACGGCGACGGCTCGTTCACCATGAACATCCAGGAACTGGCTACCGCCGCGATCGAGAAGATCGCCGCGAAGGCGATGATCCTGAACAACCAGCACCTCGGCATGGTCGTGCAGTGGGAGGACCGCTTCTACAACAGCGTCCGCGGCAACACCATCCTGGGCGACAAGACCAACATCGGCGGACCCGAGAACCTCGACGGGCTCTACCCGGACTTCGTGAAGATCGCCGAGGGTTTCGGCGTGAAGGGCCGCCGCGTCGTGGAGAAATCCGAGCTGCGCGCCGCCATCCAGGAGATGCTCGACCATGACGGCCCCTTTGTCCTGGACGTGATTGTGCCGTACACGGAACACGTCCTGCCGATGATTCCGGCGGGAAAGACCGTGAAGGACATGATCATCAAGTGATGCCCGGACCCCGGAGTCGGAACGACGGAAGGTAACGAAGGAAACGAAGAGCGATCCGGCGCCGGTAACTTCCGCTCCAGCACCCATCAACCGAAGCAATCGCGCTTCCGCCACTTCCGCACTCCGTTCTCCTCGCCATCTTCTGTCGTCCGCTGCCGCCCACCGCCCGCGCCCTGCCCGGCCCGGCCCGCCGCCATGAGTCTCGACCAGATCAAAGCCGCCCTGCTCCAGTCGTATTTGGAAGATGGTGGCATCAACCACCTCGACGGCTCGAACCTGCCGTCCGAAGCCGCCGTGGACGCGCTCGCCCGCGGCTTCATGCACCTGCTGTTCCCCGGGTTCTTCGAGAAGCAGGCGCCCACCCGCGACGAGGTTGCCAGCCTGGTGGGCGGCCAATTGGCGGGGATCGAGCGCAGCCTCCGCACCGAGATCGCGAAAGCCCTCGCCTACTCGGGCCATCCGGAGCCGCAGCAGGCCGCCGCCGAGGAGAGTCTCCACCTGCTCGGCCAGTTCCCCTCGCTGCGCCGCCTGATCCAGACCGACGTGGAGGCCGCCTACAACGGCGATCCCGCGGCCCGCAGCCACGACGAGATCATCCTCGCCTACCCCTGCGTATTGGTGATCTCGCTTCAACGAATCGCCCACGTCCTCTACGCGCGCGGCGTGCCGCTGCTGCCGCGCATGCTCACGGAGTACGCGCACGAGCGCACCGGCGCCGACATCCATCCGGGCGCGCGCATCGGCACCCACTTCTTCATCGACCACTGCACCGGCGTCGTGATCGGCGAGACCACCACGATCGGCGACCACGTTAAGCTCTACCAGGGCGTCACGCTCGGCGCGAAATCGTTCGCGCTGGACCCCCAGGGCAACCCGGTGAAGGGCGTCAAACGCCACCCCGATGTCGGCGACCACGTGACGATCTATGCCGGCGCCACCATCCTCGGCGGCGACACCCTCGTGGGCGCCCATTCGATCATCGGCTCGAACGTCTGGCTGATGAACTCGGTCCCCGCCCACAGTCTGGTGACCTACGAAGGTGCCAACCTCTCGGTGCGGCACCGCCGGCGGCACGAGTCGCTCGAGGTCGAACTTCCGTTCGCCGGATACAACTACGAGATCTGACCCCGCTCCGCGACGGGCGTCCGGCTGCGCCGGCGCGTCGCGCAGGGCGAAAAAAAAGCGGGAAGCCGGCGAACCGGCTTCCCGCGGAGAATTGATCCGGGATCAGCTTAGAAGCTGAACGTGTTCGTGAGGAACCACTCGCGCGCCGGCGAGATGCGAACCATGCCCCAGGTCTTGCCGTCCGGTTGGACCGCAATCGGAATGACCTCGTCCTTGGCGAACAGGTTGCGAACGTTGAGCTGGATCTTCCAGTTGATCTTGGAGGTCAGCTTGCGCTCGTAGCTCAGCCAGGTGTCGAAGGCATCCTCGGTCGGGCCGTAGTACGGGTTCGAGAGGTCGTACGTGCCACCGTCGAGGACCGGGTAGCCGATGACCACCTTGTCCTGCCAGCGATACGCCGCACCGATGCCCGCGCCCTTGAGGAGGCCGTCGCGGAACGAGTAGTTCGTGATGAGGTTGAAGCGCCACTTGCGGACTTCGTCGACGTTGGCGCCTTCCTGCAGCTTCATCTTCACGTAGGCCGCGCGCCACGGAGCGTAGACGCTGGCACCGATGCTGTTGGCCGCACCACCCCAACGCGGCACCATGCCGGCGGGAGTCAGCGAGCCATCGGCATTGTACATCATCGAGTCCATGTACTCGACGAACTCGGAGAGAGCCGCGCCACCGACGTTGTTGCGGACCGCCTCGGTCTTCGCGGCGTTGATGGTGATGCGCCAGTTCGGGGTCGGGTTGGCCGTGAACTCGAACTCATAACCCTTCGAGACCGTGTCACCCGTGACGGCGTATCCCTGCGGGGAAGTCGGCGAGTAGCTGTACACCGAGGCCGTGTTGGGGGCGTACTGGGTCGGGTTGGTGAGGTAGGTCGCACGATCGACGAGCGCCGTGGACGGGCCGGTCGGGGTGAAGTTCCAGACCGAGAAGAAGCCCTTTGCGTCGAGCCACTTCTGGATCTCGTTCCACCCGGTGATGGCTTGGTTCATCTGCGCCAGCGAAGCCGTGACACCCGCGTTGAACTCGGGCGTGCCGTCGGCATAGGTCTGGGTCGCACCGCTCGCATCCTGGTACTGGATGAACGACGGATAGGCGTTGGTCCAGCGATTGCGGTACGAGTCCTGGCCGCGGGAGGCGTAGTCGTAGCCACCGAGCTGGTACAGGAAGACGTTGCGCCAGTTGAGGCCGTTCGAGATGATCGCGCCCGGGGTCGTGCTGCTGTCGAGCGCGACCGTGGCGTTGTTGATCGAGGTCTCGAACTTGATCACGCGCAGCGAGTACTTGTTGTCCTTGGTGCCCAAGGTGATGCCGTACTCCTTCGTCTCGCCCTTCGGATTGGCGATCTCGCTGCCGTACATGTCGCGCCGGATGCTACCAACCTGGAAGTTGTTCGACTTGGCGTAGGACACGCTGACGTTGATCGGCAGCGGGTCGCGCTTGAAGAGCTTGTTCAGGTGGAGCGCGTAGCTGTTGCTGACGGAATGCCCCGTGGAGCGAAGCTCCCAGTCCTCCGGCAGGCTGTAGGCGCTTTCGCTCAGGTTGAGAACCTTGCGCTGGAGCGCCTGCTGGGCGGCGGTGACGTCCTTGGAGACGACCTCGTCATAGCGCCAGCCGAGGGTGACGACGAACGCGTTGTTCCAGAAGAAGCCCTGGTAGGAGCTGGAGTAGGACGTGGTCTGCTTGAGTGCCTTCTCCGCCCCGGTCAAGAGGTCGGTGTTCTCGCCGCCGTTGGCGCGGAGCAGCTGGTTGCCACCCCAGTACGACCAGCCGGTCATGTTCGCCAGATTGGACGCCTCGGTGAGGTTGGTCCCGCCGACGACATTATCCAAGTAGTCCGGCACCGTCCACGGGTTGCCGAAGGTGGACAGGTTGACGGTCGGCATCGGGTCGAACACGTAGATCGGGGAGTCTTGGAGCTCGATCTTCGAGCCGATCCGCGGGATGTTCGCCCCGGCGGCCGAACTGCGATCCAGCAGGGAGTTGCCGAGGTAGACGATGGCCATCGGCGGGCGGTCGTCGAAGGACGAGCTGGCGCCGTTGTTCTGGTTCCAATAACCGGCCCAGAGCTGGTTGTTGGCGTACATCTGCCAGGAACGCTTCTCGTACTCGTAGCGCTCGCGGGACGCGACACCGTTGAAGCGGTGCTTGCCGAACAACTTCACGAGGAAGTCGTTGTCGGTGACGTCGGACACGCGGAACTCGGCGAAGAGCGAGGCGCGCTTCGTCTCGCGGTCGGTCCGGGTCCAGTTGCCGCTGGCGTTGTTGGCGCCGACAACAAACGGACGACCCACGTTCTCGTTGAAGCCTTCATCGGCCGCGGAACCGAGATAGTAGTCCTGGTGGTTGACGTTGATGTCCAGGTTGATGGCCGGAGCCCAGCCGAGGAACGACTCGCCGCCGTACTTGTTGGCCTGCTTGTCGTAACTCAAGTTGATGCCCACGCGATCGTCCCAACCGGTCTGGGAGAAATCGATGTTGTAGGCGGTCCAGCGCTGGAACTCGGACTTGTTCGGGCCGTCGATCAGGTTGTTGTAGAAGTCGAAGATCGACGAATCGAGCAGCCCCTGGTCGCGATAGACGCCGTACTGCGAGTTCTCGAGCTGGGCGCCGACGGTGTTCGCACGCTGGGCGAACCCGGCGATCCCGTAGAGGTTGCCCGCGTAGTACTTGCCGGGGACGCCCGCGGACACGCCGGTGAGGACGCCGTTGCTGCCGTAGGCATTGGCGTTGATCCAGCCGCCGATCACGGAGTAGTTCGCGCCGCTGGTGCCGTCGAAGGTCCAATACGGCTGCTGGGCGTTCATGGTGTCGGCCAGCCACGGGCTGAAGTTGGCGTTGCCGGAAACGGCCTGGCCGCCGGCGCTGAGGTTCGTGCGGGCCGGATAATAGGGGCTGGCGATGAGCAGCTTGCCCATGCCGCCGTCGGCGCTGGTGTTGTCCACCGGGCGGAACCACGCGGTGAGCTGATCACGCGGCGTGAGGTTGCGCGGGCGATTGGCGTCGATGTCGCCGGCCTCGTACTTGACCTTGAAGCTCGTACGGAAGGCGGGGTTTTTGATCAGCTTCGGATCCCAGCGCAACGCGGCGTAGACACGCTCGTCGTCCTCGAAGGCGGGCTCCTGCCGGAAGTTCTCGTGGTCCCACAGGCCGGCCACGCGAACGGCGAGCACGTCGTCGATCAACACATGGTTGTAGTTGAGCGAGGCGCGCTGGCTGCCGTAGGAACCGAAGCGGTACTCGGCGACCCCGCGGGTCGCGAAGTTGGCGCCCTGCAAGGTGGCGTTCTGGATACCGGCGGGGCTGCCCAGGCCGAACAGGAAGGAGTTCGGGCCGCGCAGGATGTCGATACGATCCGTGTTGTAGGAGTCCCACGGGATGTCCGACACGAAGTAGTCGCGGGTGTTGTCAGCCGCAGCCAGGCCGCGGACGCGCTGGCTGGAGACGGGATTGATCAGCGTCCCCTGCTCGTTGGTCGCGCCGTTCAAGCCCGAGAAGACGCCACGCGTGCCACCGACTTCGGTGTTGGTGGTGTACTGGAGCAGCGTGGTGGCATCGGTCGCACCGATGTCGTTCATCAGATCCTTGGTGACAACGGAGATGGCGGAGCCGATGTCCTTCAGATCGCTGCGGATGCGGGTGCCGGCGAGGGTGTCCGTGGCCACGTACCCCGTGTCGCTGGAGGCGGTGACTTCGAACGGACTGAGGACCACGATCTCCTCGTCGGAAGACGGCGCGGCGGGGGCCGCCGCGGGGGCCGTCTGCGCATAGAGCCCCGTGGTGACTGCGGCTCCAGCCAAGGTCAGCAGGGAGCGCACGCCACACGGGAAGGGGCGTTTTTGATGCATAGTATTGCGATAGCTTGTGGTTGCGTTGTTGGGGAACCGGCGGGTTTGGGATCCGCCGGTCTCGCCGCGCCGGGCCGCCGCGGATGCGGCCGCCCAACCGGCAAAGGGTCTGGGAAAAGAACTGCCTGCAGGCGCAGGCTTCGGGAACCGTGACGCGGGGTTGCTTGGGGAAACCGCGGCGTCAGTGATGGCGCTTGACTGCTTGGGGAAGCCGGAGCGTCACGGTGGTGTGCATGGCGGGAAAACGGGAGCGCAGGAGGGATTGCGTAGCCGATCGGAGATGGGGGATTTCCCGGGAATCACTGTCCCCCACCCGGCTGGAGACAATCGGTGGCCGGTACTAACTATCGAGCATCGCGGAGGCGCTTTTCCCGCCCGCCGCACGGGCCGAGGCCCCGGAGACTGGAGAAAAAAGAGCCCGGGCCGAAGCCCGGGCTCTGGTGCGAAGGGGGTTGCAAGCACTCTCCGCGTGACGCCGTCAGCAGCTCAGAAGCGGAACGTGTTGGTGATCTCCCAGGTTTGGCCGGGAGCGATGCGCCAGGCAGCCACCGTGTAGTTGCTGCCATCGGTCGTCGGCTGGACGGTCAGCGGGATGACCTTCCGGCCGTCGCCCACGTTGCGCATGTTGAACTGGATGCGCCAATCGATGCGATCGGTGAGCTTCTTCTCGTAACCGATCCAGAAGTCGATCGCGTCCTCGCGGGGTCCCATGATCGGGTGGGCGATGTCATAGGTGAAGACGCCGGCGGTGTCGGTCGCGGCCACGGGATAACCGATGGCGACCTTGTCCTGCCAGCGGTAACCAGCACCCACGTTGAAGCCCTTCAGGCGGCCCTCGGTGAAGGTGTAGTTGGTCACCACGTTGAAGCGCCACTTGCGCAACTCGGGCGTGAACGTGCCTTCTTGCAGCTTCATCAACACATAGTTGTTGTAGAAGTTGTTGTTCCACTGGTTGACGACCTTGTTGTTGAGGTTGCCGCCACCCCACAGGCGGATCTGGCCGGCGTCGGTGTGGTTGAACGCGTCGTTCATGATCTCGATGACCTCGTTGAACGCCGTGCCGCCCACGTTGTTGCGCATGGCCTGCGTCTTCGAGGCGTTGAGCGAGATGCGCCAGTTCTTCGTCGGGTTGGCAGTGAACTCGAACTCGTAGCCCTTCGAGATCTGGTCCTCGGTCTGCGAGAAGTTCGGCAGACCGGCCGTGGCGTTGCGGTTGCTGACGCCGGCGAAATCGTTGTAGCTGAACGCGCGCAGCACCTGCTGGATCTTCGGGTTCGACGTGAACGTGCGCCAGTCGGCCACCGCGCTCAGGCGGAGCGCGTCCGCTTGTTCCGCGGTCATGCCCGGCTCGGCGGCGTAGGTCCAGTTGCTCGGGTTGGTGTCCGCGCTGGACGCATCGCCGGTCGTGCCGAGGCGGTAGTCGTAGACATCCGCCCAGGTCTCGCCCCAGGCGAAGATCGTGGCGTCGCCGTTGTTGCCGACCAGCCAGGCGTTGAGGCCGGCCGTGCTGCTCGCATCCATCACCGTGCTCTCATATTTGTTGATACGGAGCGAGAAGCGGTCGTCCTTGGTCGAGATCAGGATGCCGCGGTCCTTGGTGGAGCCGCTGGCGGCCGGAATCTCGTTGCCGTACATGTCGTAGCGGGTGCCGATGACCTGGAAGTTCTCGGACTCGTTGTAGTAGAGGCTCACGTTCACCGGGATGGAATCACCCCAGCGACCGAGAAGCTTCGTGAGATGGGCCACCACGCTCCAGCTCGGCGAGTTCTTCTTGGTGATCGAGGCCTGCCGCCAGCCGGTGTCGTAGATGACGTGGCCGTCCGAGTTGGTGGCGTTGAAGTCGATGTGGCCGTCGGAAGCCTCGGCGCCGCCGGCGCCCCACGACTTCACCGTGTCACGACGAATTCCGTACATGCCGACGATCGCACCGTCCCAGAAATAGGACTGGAGCACCGCGGCGCGGGAGTTCGACTTCTTCTTGAGCAGCGTGGCCGAATAGGTGAGCGCGTCCTGCTCCGCGAAGCTGTTCGTGGCGTTGAGAACGCTGACGTTCTTGGTCGTCCAGCCCACGTAGTTGGCGGGATTCTGCGACTGCGTGGAGTTCGTGCCGGTGGCGGCGTTCACCCACGGATCGGAGTAGGCGACCGTCGAAGGAGCGTTCCAGGTGCCGTCGAAGAAGTGGTACGGGATGCTCGACGGGATCACCACCTCGTCGCCTGCGCGGGAGATGGAGACGTCGGCGAGCGACGACCCGACCAGCGAGTCGCTGAGGTAGACGACCGGATGGACGGTGCGGCCGTTGTTCTTGATCTTCTCGGTCGGGGGACCGGCCACGTAGCTGCGGATGTCATCACCCGTGCCCCAGCGCATGAAGCTGCGGGTGTCGGTCTGGATCATGTCCTGGCTGTAGAGGCCGCTGAGCATGTGCCGCCCGAGCAGCTTGTAGAACCAGCCGGCCCGGCCGTCCTGGTTGAAGTTGTGCTCGAAGAAGACGCTGGCGCGCGAGGCCTCGCGGCTGGTCTCGATGTCGCTGTTGCCGTAGATGCCGGCGTCCGCGATGTAGGCGCGGCCGAAGTTCGCGTTCGGCGTGCCGTCCATGTTCATCGTGTTGACGTCGACGGCGATGCCGGCGCGCTGGTCAGTGAGAAGCGAATACTGACCGCGGCGATGCGTGGACTGGTCGTAGGCGAGTTCGAAGCCCATCTTCTGGTTGAAGAAGGTCTGGGCGAGACTGGTGCTGAAGTTGTGGAAGTTCTGCCACTCCCGCTTGTTGTCGCCGTCGAGCAGGTTGTTGTAGAAGTCGAAGACCGAGGTGTCGCTGAACGTGGAGCTCTTGTAGAGCTCCTTGTACGGCAGGCCGGCGTTCGAGGCGTAGGTGCCCATCGGGGCGATCGCGACGCGCGAGGCGTCCGAGAAGTAGTCGAGCGTGCGCTTGGTCGTACCGTCCGCATTGCGGGCAGCGATGAGGTTGCCCACGCCGGAGGCGATCATGTAGGCCGAGCCGTCCGCGTTGAAGTACGTGAGCGGGCCGCTCTCGTAGCTGGACGCGACGTTCGTCAGCCAGGGGTTGTAGTTCGGGTTGGCGCCGCCGGCGGTCATCTGGCCCGAGGCGGTGGTGATCGGCAGGCCGACCGGGATGTAGTTGCCGCGCGTGCGCTGGTTGGCGGCGGCGTGGTAGTCGACGGTCGCGACATTGCCGGCCCCGTCGACGGTGTAGAAGGGACGGTTGTCCCGGACGGTGTTCGGGTCGAAGCCGGCCTTGTTCATCGACGTGAACCACGGGGTGATCATGTCGATCGGGGTGATCACGCGCGGGTTGTTCGAGCGGATCGTGCCGGACTCGTAGTTCGCCTTGATCGTGGTCTTGGCGCCGTTACGGCTGAGGAACTTCGGCTCGTAGCGCACGGTCGAGAAGACGCGGCGGTCCAGGCTGAATGCCGGTTTCTGCTTGTACTGCTCGTCGTTGCGCACGGCCGCGACACGGATCGCCAGCTCGTCCGCGAGCAACTGCTGGTTGTAGTCGAAGCTGACGCGGTTTGCGCCGTAGCTGCCGTAGCGGAACTCCAGCTCACCGAAGGTGCGGTACTGGGCCGTCTTCGTGCTGGTGTTGATGATGCCGGCCGGGCTGCCCATGCCGAACAGGATCGAGTTCGCACCGCGCTGCATGTCGACGCGGTCGACATTGTAGGCGTCCCACGGGATGTCCGTGATGAAGAAGTTGCGGGTGTTGTCGGCCGCTGTGAGTCCGCGGACGCGCGTGTTCGAGTTCGGCGTCGTGAAGTTGCCCTCCTCCTGCTGGTTGCTGGAGCCGGCGTTGGTGAAGTTGCCCTGGATGCTGGCGACCTCGGTGTTGGTGGTGTACTGCAGGAGCGACTTGCTGTCGGTCGCACCGGTGTCCTTGAGGAACTCGGACGTGACCACGGAGATCGCCGAGCCGACGTCCTTGAGCTGGGTGTTGATGCGGGAACCGGCGAGAGTCGTCGTCGCCACGTAGCCGGTGGATTCGGCGGCGGTGACCTCGAACGGACTGAGGACGATCACTTCATCATCTGCAGGCGCGGCGCCCGGAGCGGTCGCCTCCTGCGCCAGTAGCCCGGAAGTCGACGCGGCGCCTGCGAGAGCAAGCAGCGTGCGAACGCCACGGGCATGCGGGATCGATGTATGCATGGATGTAGCCATTAGCTTGTGTTGTTGCGTTGGGGAAACGACGGGCTTGGGGACCGTCGGATTGCCATGCCGAGCCGCCAGGGGGACAGCGGCTCAGCCGGCAAAAGGGGCGAGAAAAGAACAGGACCTCCGCGGCCTACGGCCGCCGGATGTCGGCGCAACCACGTTCTGGAGGCAGGGCTCTTTCGCGCAGTTGCAGCTATCTCGGGCTTGGGGAACCCGGGAAAATCACGGCGGGCCTCCGGGACACAACCGACGGCGGACTCTAATTGTTGAGTGGCCCGCGCGGGCGTGTTCTGCGGCTTGCCCGCAGGCGGCCGAGCTCGCAGGTTCGTCTGCATGAGTCTGCGCCGCATCGCCGCCACCCTGGGGCTCTCCCCGTCCGCGGTCTCGCTCGCCCTGCGCAACAGCCCCAAGATCCCCGAGGGCACCCGGGCGAAGGTCGCGCGCGAGGCCGAGCGCATCGGCTATCGGCCGAACGCGAAGCTCAAGGAACTCATGAGCCAACTGCGGCACAGCGGAAACCGCGCGCACGAGGCGTGCTTCGGGGTCGTCTCGTTGTACGAGAACGCCAGACCCTGGGAGCAGTCGCGGCATCTGGGCCGCGTCTATTCCAGCATGCAGCGGCGCGCCGATGCGCTCGGCTACCGGCTGGAGCCGCTCTGGCTGCGCGCCCCGGGCATGACCCTGCCGCGCTTTCGCACGATTTTGGATACACGCGGGATGCAGGGGCTGCTCTGCTTCGGAAGCCCCAACCTCGGCGACCAGTTCCCCGCCGAGCTCGACCACTTCGCAATCGTCACGCTGGGCCTGAGCATCGCGACGCCCCTCCACCGCGTGACGAGCCATTTCTACAACGACATGGCCCACGCGCTCGCGATCGCCCACGCGCGGGGTTATCGCCGCCCCGGGCTCGTGCTGGGCAACTACGAGGAGAGCCGCAGCGCCCACGCGTACAGCAGCGCCTACCTCGGCTGGTGCGAGCACACCTTTGGCATCCCCGCGCCGGTGCCGGTGCTCCGCACCAACCAGGTCGAGGAGAAGCCCCTGCTCGAGTGGCTCGGCCGGCACCGGCCCGATGTCGTGATCTTCGTCCACCTCTACACCGTCCTCGGCGAGTTGCAGCAGGTGCTCCAGCGCAACGGCATCCACGCACCCCGCGACCTCGGGGTGATTGCGATCAGCCAGATCATCGAGGACACCTCGTTCACCGGCATGCAGCAGAACCAGGATCTCATCGGCGCCTGGGCCGTCGAGCTGCTGGTCTCGCGCATCCACAATCAGGATTTCGGCATCCCCGCCAATCCCCGGATCGAGATGGTGGAGAGCCGCTGGTGCGAGGGCGGCACCCTCCGCCCCGCGGAAGTGCCGGGCTGAAGCGCCCGCTGCGTCGCGCCGTCAACAGGCCCGGGTCTCGAGCGCCGCGCGCAAGGCCGCCAGCTTCGCCGGATCCTTCCGGCCGGGCGCCGCCTCGACGCCGCTGTTCACGTCGAGCAACTCCGCCCCGGTCGCGGCCACCGCGTCGCCGATGTTCGCCGGCGACAGGCCGCCCGCGAGCACCCAGCACTTCTCGGGATGCGCCTCGCGGTGGCGGCGGAACTTCGCCCAGTCGCCCGTCCGGCCCGTGCCGCCGAAGCCCGAGGCCTGATAGGTGTCGAGCAGCCACGTCCGCGCGAGCTCGAGCGCGGCGGCCGGGACCTCCGCCTCCGGCGGCAGCTTCGGCGCCAGCCACAACCGCGCCGCCCCCGCCCGCGCCGCGGCCACGCGCACCGCCTCCGTGTCTGTGTCCGAGAAATGGATCTGCAGGAAATCAAAACCGGCCCCGAGAGCCGCCTCCACCTCATGGATCGTCGGCGCCACCATCACCGCCACCTGCGGCAGCACGGGCAGCCGCGGTCGCAGCGCGACAAAGCGCTCCAGCGGCAGATACCGCGGCGACTTCGGATGGAGGATGAAGCCGAGGTAGTCCGCGCCGATGCCGGCGGCCGCCACGGCGTCCTCCACCGTGGTCAGGCCGCAGACTTTCACCCGGAGGCCGCCGATCATCCCTTGAACGCGTTGATCGTGGCGATCACGTGGTCGACCTGCGCGTCGGTCAGCTCGGGGAAGATCGGCAGGCTCAGGCAGTTTGCGCACACGCGCTCGGCCTGCGGGATCGAGCCGGGCTGGTAGCCGAGTGCGGCGTAGCAGGGCTGCAGATGCAGCGGCATCGGGTAGATCAGGTCGGTGCCGATCTCGGCCTTCGTCAGGTGCTCGCGCAGCGCCTCCCGGCGCGGATGGGTGACGGTGAACTGGTGGAACACCGACTCGCCCCACGTCTGCGGCTGCGGGACGGTGAGCCCCGCCAGCGCCACACCGGCACGGTAACGGGCGGCGATCGCGCGGCGGCGCGCGGTCCAGCCGGCGAGGTGCTTGAGCTTCACGTTCAACGCCCCGGCCTGCAGCCCCTCCATGCGGAAGTTGCCGCCGACATGGTCGTGGTAGTAGCGCCGGTCGGAGCCGTGTACCCGAAGTGTGCGGACACGCCGGAGGATGTCGGCGTGTTTCGAGACCACGGCCCCGCCCTCGCCGCAGCCACCGAGGTTCTTGGTCGGATAGAAGCTGAACGTGCCCGCGTCGCCCACGAGGCCGACCGGCCGGCCGCGGTACTGGGCGAGGTGCGCCTGCGCACAGTCCTCGATCACCTTCAGGCCGCGCTCGGCCGCGAGCGCGAGGATCTCGTCCATCGGCGCCGGCTGGCCAAAGAGGTGCACCACCACGATGGCCTTCGTCCTCGGCGTGAGCACGGCGCGGATCGTCGCGGCGGTCACGCAATAGTGCGCCGGATCGATATCCGCGAAAACAGGACGGGCGCCCACGTACGTGGCCGTCCACGCGGAGGCGATGAAGGTGAACGCCGGCACGATCACGTCGTCCCCCGGCCCGAGGCCGAGCGCGAGGGCGGCGAGCTGCAGGGCGCTGGTGCCGTTGTCCACACCGACCGCATCGGGCGCGCCGCTCGCGGCGGCGAACGCCCTCTCGAAGTCTTCCACATC
This sequence comes from Verrucomicrobiota bacterium, assembly GCA_023443985.1. Taxonomy (GTDB): domain Bacteria; phylum Verrucomicrobiota; class Verrucomicrobiia; order Opitutales; family Opitutaceae; genus CAJCBL01. The sequence goes on from JAEZSJ010000363.1 coordinate 39,731, forward strand.
GCGGCCGAGGCAGAAACGGTTGCCATCGAGCGTCGCGGCCCAAGCGGCGAGAATTTCGGCGCGCAGAGGCTGATGCTGGAGCGTGAGGTCGAGGAACGGTACTTTCATCGAACCCCGACTAATTCAGACCGGCGCCGGGGAATCCACGCCAAAGTCGGCGCGAACCGTTCCGGGTCGGGCCGCGGCGCCGGCCGCTTCGACCCGCGAGCCCCGCGCCGGTCACCGCGGCTCGAGCTCCAGCTGCGGGTTCAACAGGCAGACGGAGAGCGCGCGCGGATCGCCCGGTTCGTGGGCACCGGCCGTGGTGGCTTGGAACCTCAGCACGGCCCAGTCGCCGCCCACCGGCAACGGATGCAACCGGATGGTCCGCCAGTCGCGCCCCACCTGCCCGCGCCACAACTCGCGCCCGCCGCAGGAGATCGCCAGCTCCCGGGAGTCGGGAGACCGGATGGTGATCACGGCCGCGATCGAGGCGCCGCCGCCCAGATCCCACGAGCGCACCCGGCACTCCGCCTCCTGGTCCGCCCAGGTCCAGCGGTCGCGAAGGTCCGCGAGTCGGCGCGGACCAGCGTGTCCGCGAGGCCCCCGGGCACCGAGAGATTCAGCAGCAGGAGCCAACCCCAGGCCCAACGGCTCCGGAGCGCCATCACATTGCAGGCCAGGAGCAGGGGCAGCAGCACGCGCGTGGTCGCGCCCAAGTACCCTTCCCACACCGCGTGGCCCAACACCAACATCAACAGGGCGAAGCCCGCGCCGAGGCGCCACCAGCGATCGCGCACATCGACGTGGGAGACGACAAACAGCAACTGGGCCGTGCCGCCCACGAGGGCCAACAAAGACCACCACGCAAGCCACGGGTCGGGACAACTGCGCAGCCAGCCGACCGAATCCCGCCAGTACTTCACCAAGCCCGCGAACGGCATGGCGAAGTTTCCGATTCCTTCGCTCATCTGTCCGACGCGGTATCGGACGTAAACCATCCACACGACATAGGGCACGATGGCCAGCGCGAGCCAGAGCACCCCGCGGCGCCACCGGACCGACCACTCCCACGCCTGCGCGCAGAGACCCCAAGCACCCGCGAACATCGTCTCTCGGGTGAGCAGACCCGCGCCAAGCCACGCCGCCATCCATCCCTCGCGGCCGCCCCGGGCCGCTCGCACCGCCAGCACCAGCAGCAGCAGCGCGGGCAGGTCGGTGAGCGAATAACGGGCACTGGCCAGCGACCCGGCGGAGAACATCACCCCGCCCCACGCGAGCAGTCCGCGCCAGTGCTGATCCACTTCGAGCAACGACCACAGCAGCCCGGCGAGAACCAGCCAGCACGCGATGTTCAGCCACGGGTAGATCGCCACCGCCCGCCCGGGATCACCAAACCCCAGGAGCCATGCCACCGCCGGCAGCAGGATACGGCGCGCGCGGTAGGAAAGGGAGTCGATCGCGGCGGGCAACGCGGGCGAGCGCAGCGTCGGATCACAAGCCAGCTGCGCATAGTACTGCCCGTCGTACCCGCCGTCGTTCAACGCCACCGGCCGCGCCCGCAGCGCGGGCATGAGCCGGGGCTCGTTGTGCCGGTCCACCTGCAGCAACGGCGTGAAGTGGTAGACCGGATGCCAGAGCTGGACGAGGAGCGCGCAGAACCCCGCGACGAGCGCCAGGCCCGCCAGGCGCCGCAGATTCCGCTGCCCCTGTGCACCGGCCAGCCGGATCCAGACCGGAGGCACGGCGGCCCACCAGCGGGAGAACGGGCCGCCTCTCACGCCGCGGCCTTTCCGCGGGGTGGGAACTCTGTCGTATCCCGTTCATGAATTCTTTTCAGCATGCAGGCGCGCAGACATGCCATGCCTGCATACCACGAACAAGAGGAAACCGGGCGACTCCGCCTCCCCGCGGAGCGGCCGGCCGGAGCAGCCTCCGGCCGACGGGGCTCGGAGCGCCCCTCAGCGTTCGCGGCGCACGTGCGGACCGACGACCGCGCCCGTGAAGTGGATGCCGCCGCCGGCCGCGTTCGTCGTGATCGGCGTGAAGTCGGCCTCGGCCACGAGCGCCCGCCATTCGCCTTCGGGCTCGCGGTAGGCGAAGCCGCCCGTCAGTTCGTCGCCCCGCACGCGCAGCTCCAGGCGCTCCGCCTGCGGAACGACCGCGCTCGCGAGCTTCGCCGGCTGGCCGCCGTCGGCGAGTTCGACGAACACCTCGAGCCCCTCGGCGGCGCGGCGCACGCCGAAGAAGTAATGCTGCTTCTCGTTCTGGAAGAGCGCGAGACCGGCGGCGACGCCCGCCTCTGCCGGCGTGCTCAGCAACGTGGAGGCGTCGAACTTCGCGTGTTGCACGCGCCGCCCGAGGAAGGCCGGGTTGCCAAGGCCGGCGAGGGTGTCGGCGCGGGGGGCGAGACTCAGCTGCCCTTTCGGGGCCGCGAGGTTCCACCACGTCTCGGCCGGGGTGCGCGCCATGAGCCAGAGCGGGTCGAGCTGCGCGGAGCCGGACTCGAAATCATCGCGCCAGGTGAAGTTGCCGGAGAGCGGCACGGGGGCCGGGCTGCGCGCGGCGGTCTGCGGGGCAGGCACCACGTGGGGGACACGCACGCCGGGCGGCAGGATCAACGGCCAGCCGTCGGCGGTCCATTCCACCGGCAGGAGGAACGTCTCGCGGCCGGTGGCCTGGTAGCCGTTCTGGAACGGGCGGCAGGCGAGAAACACCGCCCACCAGTGGCCGTCGGGGCCCTCGACGAGGTTGGCATGACCGGTCGCGGTGACGGCGTGGGGCGCGTTGCCGTCGAGGTCGCGCTGGGTGAGGATCGGGTTCTTCTCCCAAGGCACGAACGGGCCGGTGGGCGACTTGCTGCGAAGGATCACCTGCGAGTGGTTGGTGCTCGTGCCGCCCTCGGCGCAACAGATGTAGTACCAGCCGTCCTTCTTGAAGAGATGCGGGCCCTCGATCCACACGGGCTTCTTGCTGAGGTCCACGCCGCCGTTGACCACGATCGAGCGGGGGCCGACGAGCTCGCGTTTCGCGACATCGAACTCCTGGATCCAGATCGCGCGGTGCCCCTCGTAGAGCGGTTTGTTGTCGGGCGGATTGCCGTTGTTCAGCATCCAGGCGCGGCCGTCGTCATCGAAGAACAACGACGGATCGATGCCGTCGAACGGCAGCCACTGCGGATCGGACCACGGGCCGGCCGGATCGGTGGCCGTCACGAGGAAGTTGCCGCCGCCGTCCACCAGCGTGCAGACGACGTAGAAGACGCCGTTGTGGTACTTGATGGTGGGGGCGAAAAGCCCCCGCGTGATGCGCAGCCCGGTGAAGCTCATCTGCGAAGGGCGGTCGATCACGTGGCCGAGCTGCTTCCAGTTCACGAGATCGCGGCTGTGGAAGACCGGGATGCCCGGGAAATACGAGAACGTGGAATTGATGAGGTAGTAGTCCTCCCCCACCCGGCAGATCGCGGGATCGGGATAGAAGCCCGCGAGGATCGGGTTGCGGAAGTGGCCTGCGGGCAACGGCGCGGCGGAGATGTCGTCGCGGCCGGTGTACTCGAACCAGTCGAAGCGGACGGGCTCCGCGGCGAGACCGAGCGCGGAAGCGGAGAGAAGGGCGGTGGCGATGAGACGTTTCATGGAGAAAGAAGCAGGCGTCGACGTGTCTTGGCGTTGGTTACCAGTTGTCGGAACGGAACGGGGCGGCGGGAAGACCCGCGCCGTTGAAGAGGGTGGCGAGCGGATTCGCCTGCCACGCATAGCGCACGGCGACGGGCTGTGGAACCTGCGCCGAGGAGACGACCACCGTGTCGCCCTCGATCCGCGCGTCGGCCCAGTGCCAGACCTTGTCCGCGCCGGCGACGGCGAACTCGCCGAGCTTGTCGCCCCTCACGACCAGCCCGCCCTCCGTGCCCGAAAAGATGATGCGCAGCGCGCCCGGGAGCGGCTCCAGGCTGGCGAAGGTCGGCCCGGCGGTGACGACGTCGCGCCCGTGGACCTCCTTCAGCGCGAGTCGGGCGAGACGCTCGCCCACGGGAACCTTCTCGGTCGGGTGGATGTTGTCGGCGTCGCCGGTGTCGACGGTGACGATCGCCGCGGCGCCGGGGATGCTGCGGCCGAGCTCAAGCTGGATCTCGCGGATCTGGGTCCAGCCGTCGGCCGTGGCCGGCGGCTCGGCCAGGCGTTTCGTGAACGCCGGGAGGCTGACGATGTAGAACGGGAAGTCGCCCTGACCGAAGGCGGCGCGCCAATCGGCGATCATCGCCGGCAGGAGCGTGCGGTATTGCTGCGCCTTGAATTGGTTGGCCTCGCCTTGGTACCAGAGCGCGCCGGTGAGCGCGAGCGGCGCGAAGGGATGGATCATGCCCTGATAGAGGACCGACGGCATCGTCGGGTAGTTTTCGAAGGCGAGCGGCATCGGGTGCGGAGCGCGGGCATCGACGCTGACCGTGCCCTTCCAAGCACCCTCGAGCGCGACCTCCGACCCATCGCCCAGGACAATCTTCAGATCCGCGGCGGGGTTGACGAAACCGCCGTCGGGTTTCGTCTTGAAAACGCGGATAGCGATCCGGTTCTTGCCCGGGCGAAGCACGTCCGGGCTGATGAAGTAGGCCCGCGGATTCTCGACCCAGGAACTGGCGCCGACCCAGCGGCCGTTGAGGTGGACAGTATCCATCTTCTCGACCACGCCGAGCAGGACCTTCGCCACGCCCGCCGGTAGCGGGTCGGGAAGATCGATCTCGCGCCGCAGCCAGACGACCGCGGGGGCCTCCGGCACGCCGAGATCGGCGAAGGCGGTCTTGAGGGTCGTCGCCTTCCAGGCGGAGTCATCGAGCGTCTCCCGGCCCCACTCCTCCTTCTGGCCGCGGTCGAATTCGTCGTACCAGTGGCTGACGAAGTTGCCGTACTCGGGCTCGCCGCGCGCCGCGAAGCGTGCGATCTCGGTCAGCGCCGGCCCAAACTCGGGCATACGCTTCAACGTCTCGGGGTCCATCCAGCACTCGGCGGGCGTACCACCGACGGCACTCTGGATCAGCCCGATGGGAACGCCGGTCTCGGCATTCACTTTGCGGGCGAAATAGTAGGCCACCGCGGAGCCGCCACCCCACAGCGGGAAGATCTCGGGCGCGCAGACTTTCCATTCACCGGCGGGCACGGCGACCGGACCGTAGGCGGACCGCGTCGGCACGCGGAAGAAGCGAATGCCGGGGTGATTCGCCGCGGCCACTTCGGCCTCACCGTCACGCGCGCCGCGCAGGCTGAACTCCATGTTCGACTGGCCGCTGCACAGCCAGACGTCGCCCACCAGGATGTCGCCAAACTCGGCGTGCTGCGGCCCGTCGACCTTCAACGTGTAGGGACCGCCGACGGGCGGCGGGGTGAACTCGGCCTGCCAACGACCATCGGCCGCCGCGCTCGTGGTCGCCGTCTGCCCGGCGATCTCGACGCGCACCTCGGCACCGGGAGCGGTCCAGCCCCAGATGCGGTTCGGTTTGCCGCGCTGGAGCACCATGTGCTCGCCGAAGACGGGGCTGACGAACGGCAAGGCCGCGCTGTCGGCCGCCGCGAGGCGGGCACAGAAGAGAAGGACGAGAATCGGGGTAATCAGAACGCGGAGCATGATGGAAGGAGTCTGTCAGGCGCCGGCCGCGGCGCACGAGTGCGGCGGCACTGCATCTATAGATTGAAGCGCCCGGTGGCGGAGCGTACCCACGCGACGGGCGGGCACCGCGGAACCGGATCGACGCACGGCGCTCATCGCATCGCCGGATCGCCGGGCACGTACTGCAGGCGGAAGTTGATGAAGTGTTCGAGCGGCTGCGTGGCCGGCTCGACGCCCGCCGGCAGCGGCCGCTTCGAGAAGGTTTGGAAATAGAGCAGGCAGCCGTCGCGCCAGAACGCCGCGTCCTTCTCCTGCCGGCGCAGCAGTTGTTCGACGTGGGTGTGGCGCCCGTGGTCGATGCGACCGGCGATCGCCGCCCACTCTTGGCGCCAGCCGCGCACGCCGTCCACGCCGGACTGATACCGCCGCGCGAGCTCGTCCCAAAGCGTTCGCCCCGAGACAAGTGGCCGGTCCCACGGCACGTGGTGGAACCAGAGCAGGTACTTCTCGGGGCAGCGCGCCGGATCGCCGAAGAGTTGGGCGACTTCCGGCCGGTACTGGGCGACGGCGTTGGAGCCGGTGGCGGTGCGGTCGAAGCCGACACCGTGTTCGTCGGCGCGATGGTAGTACACGGACGTCCAGTCGGGCCGGCCGGACTTGGCGACCCAGGGGCCGGGGCCGTAGTGGTGGCCCTCGGCCATGATGTGATGGAGCCCCAGCGGCATCGAATAGTTCACGACCGTCTCGTGCGAGGCGAGCAGCATGGCCGCGACGGTGCGCACGACCTCGGGATCGTTGCCGAACGTCAGGCGCGTCCACTCGTCGGCGAGGGCGGCCGAGGGGAGCGAATGATCCCAGGCGAGGCGGCCGAAGGCGTACCAGTTGGCGGCGGCGAGCGGGTGGCCAGTCCAATTGCGTACATCGCCGGTGTTGGCGACGCCGGCGATGCAGGAGTCGGCGTGGTTGTCGACGGAACCGTCCACCACGCGGGCGACGGTCGAGCCGGCACCGGCGCAGTAGGTGTCCGCATCCAAAGTTTCCTTCCACATTGGGGCGAGGAACGCGAGCTGGAGGGCGCCGCCGAGGTATTCCTGCGCGATCTGCAGCTCGGGCGCGAGCGGCGTGCGCGGCATCGCGCCGAAGAGCGGGTGGAACGGCTCGCGCGGCATGAAGTCGATCGCACCGTTCTTCACCTGCACAAAGACGTTCGGCCGGAAGTTGCCGTCGAGCGGTGTGAACTCGGTGTAGGCCTGCTTGTGCCGGTCGTCGGGAGCCTCGTGGCTGTAGACGAAGGCGCGCCAGATCACCACGCCGCCGTGCGGCGCGAGCGCGTCGGCGAGCAGGTTCGCGCCCTCGGCGTGCGTGCGGCCGTAGTCCTGCGGCCCGGGCTGGCCCTCGGAGTTGGCCTTCACGAGGAAACCGCCGAAGTCGGGCACGTGGCGGTAGATTTCGTCGACCTTGTTGCGCCACCACAGGCGCACGGCGGGATTCAGCGGATCGGCGGTGGGCAGGCCGCCGATCTCCTTCGGGGCGCTGAAGCGGGCCGTAAGGTAGACGCGGACACCGTAGGGGCGGAAGACATTGGCCAGCGCGGCGACCTTCTGCAGGTAGGGCTCGGTGAGGATGGTGGCGTTGGCGTTGACGTTGTTGAGCACGGTGCCGTTGAGCCCGACCGAGGCGCAGGCGCGGGCATAGTCGACGTAACGGGGGTCAACGACCTCGGGCAGCTCGAACCATTTCCAGAGCGAGTGGCCGGCCTGGCCGCGCTCGATGGTGCCGGTGAGATTGTCCCAGTGATTGAGCATACGGCGCTTGATGCGCGGGGCGCCGGCGAGCCCGTCGAGCTCCGCCACCGGACGGGCGGTCTGGAGTTGGCGCAGCAGCGCGAAAACACCGTAGAGCGCGCCGCTGTCGCGATTGGCGGCGATCACCACGCGCGGGGCGCTCCCCTGCTCCAGCCGTAAGGCGTAGGCGTCGTCGCCGCCGGGGACCGGTTGCGCGAGCGGCTCCGCGACGGTGTCGATGGCGACTTCGCGTCCGAGCAGACCGGACAAGCCGTTCCGCAGCTCGCTCGCCGCGGTGATGAGCGTGGGCGAGCTCGGCGTGTCCGCCGGCAAGGCGAAGGACACCCGGCCCAGCGCCTGTGTGTAGCTGGCGCGCAGGACTTCGTCGGTCATGGGTTCGTACCGCAGCCAGAGACGGTAGCCGTCCTCGGCGCGGGTGAGCGCGGTCGCAGCAAGGAACAGGAGGAGGCAACGGGCGAGAGCGACGAGTTTCATCGGGAGCGAGGAGTCGGGCGTTCAGGGGGTGCGCGGCCCGTGGATCTGGTACCGTCCACCAACTTGCATCAGGGCCAGGAAGTAAAGCAGACCATCGTAGTAGCGTTTGTTCCCCGAAGGGATGGGCATGTCCCAGAGGCGCTGGACGAACAGCTTGGCCGCTTCGTTGTCGGCGGCGAGAGCGCCCACCGCCGCCATCGCGGGGAGCCCGGGCGAATAGTCTTGGGTGAGCGGCCGGCCGTCGAGCGTGTAGTTGTTCGGCAGATTCGGGCCTTGGGCGGCGAGGAAGGTGAGCACGCGGTTGCTCTGCTCCACCTGCCACGGGTCGCGGCCGAACCACGCCCAGTCGAGCGCCACGTTGCCGATCGTGCGGAACGCATCGAAGAGGAAATGCTCGTGGCCGCCGAGCACGAAGGGCGTGCCGTCGAAGTTCGCATAGTCCGGCATCAACCCGGTGGTCGGGTGCGCGGCGGCGCGGAAGTGCCTGCGGCTGACCTCGGCCGCTTCGGCCAGGAACGCGCGATCCGCGGGATCGGCGGCCCAGCGGGCCCAGAGCTCGTAGAACGCCGGCAGGTGGTAGGACGGATCGGTGAACTGGCTGCCGCGGCCGTGCGGCACGAAGACGATCTGCTTGTGCTCGCGGTTGAACATCGGGGTGACCGCATCGTCGGCGTCGTCGCTCTTGTGGAGCATGTCGCGCAGAAGCGTCTGCGCCTCCTGCTCGTAGTTGAAAATCCCCTCTCCATTGCCCCAGCGGTGCGCGGCGAAGAAGAGCGCCATGACGAACCACTCCTCGCCGTCGGGCGCAGGGCCCTGGCTGATGCGGGTACCGTCGTAGCGGCAGTGCCACGCGAAGTAGCCGGCGAGCGGGCCTTCGGTGTGGGCCATGTAACGCTTCGTCCAGCGCCAGATGCGGTCAAACTCCGCCTGCTGGTCGAGCTGCACGGCGAGCATCATCCCATACGACTGCCCCTCGGTGCGCACGTCGTTGTTGTTGATGTCGGGCACGTAGGTCATGCCGTCGGCCGTGGTGTAGAAGAGTCGCTCGGTGGCGGGATCGCCGAGCGTGAACTGTCGCCAGGCGGCGGCGAGCTTGGCATCGAGCTCCGCCTCCGTCTTGCCGAGGTGCGCGGCGAAGAGGTTGCGGTAGCGGCCGGACTCGATGGCGGGAACCGGCACATCGGCGGCAGGCATGGAGGCGGTCAACACCAGCCCACACCCGAGAAGCGTGGATTTGAGGAGATGCATAGGGGAATGCGGGTACCTCCGATGGCTCGGAGGGAGGGCGGACCGACAGAAAGGCAACGAGGATAACGAAGGTTTCGGAAGGGGAAGCCGGTGACCGCTTCTTCGTTTCCTTCGTTCCCTTCTGTCATCCAGTTGCTCAGGGTTGCGCCGCGGGCGGCGCGTGGATCTGAAACCGGCCGCCGGCCTCGAGCAGGGCGAGGAAATAGAGCAGGCCGTTGTAGTAGCGCCAGCGGCCCTCGGGCGGCGGCGCGTCCCACAGACGCTGCACGAAGGGGCGCGCGTTCTCCGGATCCGCAGCGAGCCCGGCGACCGCGGCCATGGCGAACAGCCCGATCGAGTCGTCGGTCGAGATCGGTTTACCCTCGAGTGTGTAGCGGTCGGGGATGAACGCGCCCTGGGAGTTCAGGAACCGCAGCACGCGGTTGCTCTGCTCGATCTGCCACGGATCGGCCGCGAACCACGCGTGGTCGAGCGCCACGTGGGCGAGCGTGCGCCAGGCGTCGTATTGAAACGTTCCTTTCTCCCCGGCCAGCGGGCGGCCGTCGAAATGCGCGTACTCGGACATCAGTCCGGTCTGCGGGTGCGCGGCCTTGCGGAAATACGCGCGGCTGACAGTGGCGCACTCGGCCCAGAAACGGCGTCCCTCCTCCGTGCGATCCCAGCGCGCCCACAGCTCATAGTAGAACGGCAGGTGGTAGGAGGGGTCGGAAAAGCGGCTGGCCTCGGTGGTGGGCGAGAAGACGACTTGGCGCTGATGCGCATCGAAGATCGCGGTGATGCCGCCGCCCCGGTTGTTGTCGCGCATCGCATCGAGGACCGCTTGCGCCTCGGCGGCGTAGTCGATGTCGCCGGGAACAGAGCCCCAGCGGTTCGCCGCGAAGAGCAGCGTCATCGCGAACCACTCCTCGCCATCGCTGGCGGAACCCGGGTCGATGATCGTGCCGTCGAACCGACACTGCCAGGCGAAGTAGCCGCGGCGCGGGCCTTCGGCGTGGTACATGTGGGCCTTCACCCAGCGCCAGAGGCGGTCGAACTCGGCGCGTTTGTCCAGCTGCACCGCGAGCATCATCCCGTAGGACATGCCCTCGCTGCGGACATCCTGGTTGCCGATGTCGGCGATGTAGGCCTGGCCGGTGCCGACCGGATAGAAGAGGCGTTGGTCCGCGTCGCGGCCTGCGAAGAAATGAGCCCAGGCGGCATCGATCTTCGCCTGCACCTCGACGTCGGACTTGCCGAGGAGTTCGGTGAAGAGGTTGCGGTGCTGGCCGGTGGCGAAGGCGCCGGCCTCGGGCGTGGCCGGCTCCGTCGCGCAGCCGGAGAGGCCGGCTGCGAGGAGGAACGCGGCGAGAGCGATGAAGCGGCGCAGTGGCATGGCGAGCAAGGGGAGAGCCCGGAAGCCGTGGCGCCGCTCAGGCCGCGGCTCGTGCGGCGGCGGCCTTCGCGCGACGCTCGTTGAGCTCCTCCGACATCCGGAGCGTGAGCGACTTGTTCAGGTTGCACATCGCGATGGCGATCGCACCGCCGAAGAAGAGGAGGCCGACGCCAAAGCTGCTCGAGATGTGGTAACCGACGATCGCGTTCGGAGCGCTGGGCGCCGAGGTCTCGTAGCCCCAGAAGCCGCTCATGGCCCAGAGGAACACGGCGGAGCCGAGCGCGAGGCCGGACTTGAGGGCGAAGCCGATCGTGGCAAAGACCATGCCGGTGAAGCGGCGGCCCGTCTGCCATTCGGAATAGTCGGCGGCATCCGCGTACATCGACCAGGCGCAGGCGATGGTGGGCGCGTAGACGACGGAGCCGAGCGCGGCGAGGACCACCATGGCCGTGGTGCTCGTCGGCGTGAGCCAGTAGTAGGCGCAGGCGTTGATGCCGGCGAGGGTGAAGCCCCAACCGATCACGGCCTTCTTGCCGAAGCGCTTGGCGAAGCTCGCGCACAGGATGATGAAGATGATCGTCGTCCCGGTGCCGACCATGTTGACGATGCTGTTGAACACATCGGCGACGTTGGCGGGGACATTGTCCGACGTGCCGTGGGCGATGTAGCCGAGCCACGAGTCGAAGAGCGTGCCGAAGGCGCCCGAGAGCGGAGCCGCATCGGGTGTGGTGAGCCCGATCTTGGCGAGGAAGTTGAACATCGCGCTCTTGTCGGCGAACTGGTGGTAGAGGTTGTAGTGCGCACCACCACGGTAGGTGAGCATCGCGAAATTGAACACTGTGTAGGCGAGGAGGGCATACCACGCCTTGTTCTTGAGCAGGTCGCGGAAATCCTGCTTCGGGGATGCCTTCTCCTCGGAGACGGGCTTGATGCGCTCCTTGGTGGTCAGGAAGGTGAGCATGAACAACACGAAGCACAGGACGGCCCAGATCGTCATGGTCATCTGCCAGCCGTATTGCTTGTCGTGGCCATGGGCGAACTTCGCGACGAGCGGCAGCGTGAAGCCGCCGACGATGAACTGGGCGATGTTGACCGAGACGAAGCGGTAGGAGTTGAGCTTCGTGCGCTCGTTGAGATCGCCCGTCATGACCGCGCTCAGGGCCGAGTACGGCATGTTGTTCATCGAGTAGAGCGTCATCAGGACCGTGTTGGTGATGCCGGCGTAGGCGATCATCATGCCCATGCTCCAGCCCTTCGGCGTGGTGTACGCGAGGATCATCACCACCACCCACGGCACCGAGGTCCAGAGGACCCACGGGCGGAACTTGCCCCAACGGGTGTTCGTGCGGTCCGCCAAGATGCCCATGATCGGGTCAAACGCCGCATCCCAGAGGCGCGGCCAGAGCAGGATCGCCGCCGCCGCTCCCGCCGAGAGACCAAACACATCGGTGTAGAAGTTCGTCTGGAACAACACCATCGACATGAAGACGAAGTTGGCCGCGGCGTCGCCGCCGCTGTAGCCGACTTTTTCGAGGAAGGAGAGGCGCTGTGGGGTCTGGCTCATGGAAAGAGGCGAGGTGTTTTCTTTTTCTTCGGGGGAAACTCGGGGACGGGGGCCGGGGGGGCGGGGCCGGCGCGCTGCGCTACTCGCGCAGCCAGAGGATGGTGCTCACGCCGCGCGGATAGTAGCGACTGCCGCAGACGACGCCGGTCTCGCTGTTGATCTGGTCGCACATGGCGTGCTCGCCGCAGCCGGGGCGGCGCTGCCAGTCGGCGTGCACGCGGTCGGCGGCACGGGCGGCATCGGTCATCGCCTCGGGGAAGAGCTCGCGCACGACGTGCTGCGCGATCGCGATCTTGCTGAACCAGGTGTTCGTGCTGGTGCTGCTCATCTTCCAGGCGCCGGACTTGCCGTCGAGGCAGACGCCGGGGACGAGGATGCCGCGCAGGTGCCGGGAAAGCAGGTCGAGCAGCGGGGCGAAACGGCCGTTGCGATCGGTCGCGTCCTTGAGGCCGAGGTAGAGCGGATAGACGAAGCCCTCGACGGCCGGGATGATCCGCGAGCGGTTGCCCTTCTCGAAGACGGCGGGGAACGACTGCGTGTCCGGCTCGAACTTCGTGGCGATCGTCCCGGCGAGCAGGTCGGCGGTCGCGCGGGCGGCGGCGGAGTCGGCCTTCAGCCCGAGGCGCTTGAACGCCTGTTCGAGCAGGACCCAGGCGCCGAGCGTCTTGACGGAGAGGTAGAGGTTGTTGCGCGCCTGGCCGAGGGAGACGTCGAGGCTGTCGTAGGTGGTGATCTCGGAGCCGTCGAGGCCGCAGCGGGCGCTGTCGTGCTTCAGGATGCCGTCACGAAGCTTCGGATTCGGATGGTCGCGGCGGCGCAGGCTCTCGGCGCAGGCGAGCAGCACGGCCTTGCGCCGGCGCAGCCACTTCACGTCGCCGGTCTTCTCGGCGTAGGTCACCGCGCAGAGCACCCAGTTGAGGAGCTGCTCCATCGTCATGTGGCTGAAGCAGCCGTGGAGATGGTCGCACTCGTAGCTGGAGTGGCCGGCGGGCGTGAAATGGTTCAGCACGCCCATGTCGTGCGTGAAGGAGATGCCGCCGGGCACGAGCTTGCCGCCGGCGACGATCTTGTCGGTGTACGAGTAGCGCTCGACGAACTGGTCGAGCACGTTGCGCACGGCCCAGGGCGTCCACTCGAGTTCCCAGAAGAGCTGGTCGACCGTGAGGTCGAACGTATTCATCATCCGGTACTCGCCCTCGTTCACGACCCAGAGCGGCTTGCCCTGGTGCCAGAGCAGCTCGGTGCTGCCGAGGTAGCTGTGGGCAGCCTGCGCGAGGAGGAACTTCTGGTCGGCGTCGAGCTTGGCCCGGGCGAGCTCGCGGTCGCGCTGGGCGGCGATCTTCTCGTACTTCGCCCGGTTCGCCAGCGTGTGCGCGAGCACGTCCTCGAGGCTGGTGAAGAACTCCGTGTAGGCGTAGCGCGCCGGCAGGCCGGTGGTGACGACGCCGCCCTGGAAGAAGCCGAGCACGAGCGGGAAACGTTTCCGCTGCCCGGCCGGCACTGTGAAAGTGAGCGCGCTCTCCCCGCCGATAACATGTACCCCCCGGTAATCTCGGAACTTGGGAGCGAAAACATCAAACCCAAGCCGTTGTCCTACGGCGGAGGAGCGCGCAGTGGCGTAGCCGAAATCTGGACCGACCGCAAAACCCGGCAGGTTGAGTCCTGCATCCTGCACGGGTCGTTGCAGGCGATCCAGCTCGCCCACGCCAAACATCATCTCGACCGGCTTGGCGCCGGTCCGGTTGTCGAACTCGATCCAGCCGAGAATGGCCGGGGCGAGCGCGAAGCGGGCTGCCGCGCGCGACAGGGTCGCGGGGTCGGGCAGCTGCGAGAAAGGGGAAAGCAGGCTGAAGCCGAAACGGCCGGCTTCGGCCCGCCACGTGTCGCTGGCCCAGCCGAGCGCACGTTCGTACTCGGTCGGGGCGAGCATCCGGAACCCCGTCGGGGCGACCGAATTGCCCGGATCGGCGCCGGTGAAGGCGCCTTCGTTCGACTGCGGCGGGCGGAAGAACGGCAGCATCTGCCACTCCGCCCCGGCGGCGCCGGTGCGGTAGCCGACATACACGTTCTGTCGGCCCGCGCCGCGCAACGACTGCCCGAAGCCGCCGGGACTGCCGACCAACCCGATCGAGAAGCTCGCAAACGCCCCGAAGGGCGCATGCTGCGCGTGGTAACTCTCGACGGCGGGGTTGGCCGGAGCAGGCATGGCGGGGGGGGCGCCGCGGGCTGGACGATCAGCCGTGGAGGTAGGTGTTGAGGAGGTTCTCGAGGTACTCCTGCTTGCCGGACTTGAGTTTCGGTTCGCCGAGCTTGAAGGCGATCTTCTCGAGCTCGCGGAAGTTCGTCTTGCCCTTCTCGATGTCCTTGCCGAAGCCGGTGTCGAAGGAGGCGTAACGCTCCGCCACGAAGGCCTCGAACTTGCCCTCGGCGAGGATCTTGCGGGCGAGCTTGAACGCCAGCGCGTACGCATCCATGCCGCCGATATGCGCGTGGAAGAGATCCTCCGCGTCGATCGAGGGGCGGCGGAGCTTGGCGTCGAAGTTGAAGCCGCCCGTGCCCAGGCCGCCGGCCTTGAGGATGGAGGTCATCGCCAGCGTGAGCTCCTTGACGTCGGTGTTGAACTGGTCGGTGTCCCAGCCGAGGAGGAGGTTGCCGGTGTTGGCGTCGATCGAGCCGAGCATGCCGGCCGCCGCGGCGACCTCGATCTCGTGCTGGAAGGTGTGGCCGGCGAGCGTGGCGTGGTTCGTCTCGATGTTGAACTTGAAATGCTTGTGCAGGCCGTAGGTGCGGAGGAAGCCGATGCAGGTCGCACAGTCGAAGTCGTACTGGTGCGTGGTGGGCTCCTTCGGCTTGGGCTCGATGAGGAACTGGCCCTTGAAGCCGATCTCCTTGGCGTAGTCGACCGCCATCTGGAGCATCGCGGCGAGGTGGGCCTGCTCGCGCTTCAGATTGGTGTTGAGGAGGGTCTCGTAGCCTTCGCGGCCGCCCCAGAACACGTAGTTCTCGCCGCCGAGCTCGAGCGTGACCTCGAGGGCCTTCTTGATCTGCGCCGCGGCGTAGGCGAAGACGTGGGCGTCGGGGTTGGTGGCGGCGCCGCACATGAAGCGCGGGTTGCCGAAGAGATTGGCGGTGCCCCAGAGCAGCTTCACGCCCGTGGCCTTCTGCAGCTGCTTCGCGTGGGCGACGACCTTGTCGAGGATCTTGTTCGACTCGGCGAGCGACTTGCCCTCGGGGGCGATGTCGCGGTCGTGGAAGCACCAGAACGGCGCGCGGATCTTCTGGAAGAACTCGAAGCCGGCTTCCAGGCGCTTCAACGCCACGGAGACCGCGTCCTTGCCGGACTCCCACGGACGCACGATCGTGCCGGGGCCGAAGGGATCACCGCCCACACCGCGGAACGCGTGCCAGTAGGCGATCGAGAAACGCATGTGGTCGGCCATCGTCTGGCCGTCGACGACTTCGTCCGGGTTGTAGTGCTTGAACGCCAGAGCCTTCGTGGATTGCGGGCCCTCGAAAGCGATGGCGGGCGTTTTGAAGAAAGAAGTGGTGGTCTTTTTCATGGGAAAGGCCGGGGGTTATGCCGGGGCGAGGGGCGCGAGTCGAGCGGTCAGCATTCACCCTCTCAATCGAGGCAGAATGCTAACGGTAGAATTGCGCTTCGCCGCGGCGCTGTTCTAGCGTGCTGCGATGAACCGCCCCCGCGTCACCCTCGCCGACATCGCCGCCAAGGCCGGCGTGCACGTGACGACCGTCTCGCTCGCCCTGCGCAACAGCCCCCGCCTGCCCGCGGCCACGCGGGAGCGCATCCGCAAACTCGCCGACCAGCTCGGCTACGCCCCCGACCCGATGCTCCAGGCGCTCGTCGCCTACCGCAGCGGCTCGGCCGTGCGCCGCAGCCCCCCCACCCTCGCGTACGTGACCAACTGGAACACCCGCATGGGCTGGCGCGAGGTCACCGCGCATCCGGATTTCTATGCCGGCGCCGAGGGCCGTGCCAGGGAGCTCGGCTACAACCTCGAGCATTTCTGGATGCGCGAACCGGGGCTCACCCACGGCCGCCTCAGCCGCATCCTCCACACCCGCGGCATCAACGGCGTCATCATCGCCTCGCATGTGCGCGAAATCGATGTCGCGCTGCAGTTCGACTGGAGCCGTTTCGCCGCCGTCAAGATCGACTACTTCCCCCACGAGCCGCAGCTGCCTGTCGTCACCAACGATCAACTTCAGATCATCCGCCTCGCCATGCAGAAGGTGCTGGCGCGCGGCTACCGGCGGATCGGCTTCGTCATGGACGAGGGCTGGGACATCACCGTCGACCACCTCTACCAGGCGGGCTTCCTCTGGGAACAGCGCTCGCTCGCCCACGAGGACCGCCTGCCGCCCTACCTCATCCCGAACAAGGAGTCCCTCGCCGACTGGATCCGCCGCAACCGGCCCGACGTGTTGATCGGCAAGACGGAGTTCGTCGCCGAGACGTTCAAGGCGATGAAGCTGCGCATCCCGCAGGATCTCGCCTTCGTGGACATCTTCCTGGACGACCAGAGCGGCAGGACTGCCGGCGTCGTCCAGAACCACACCGAGGTCGGCCGCCTGGCGGTCGAACTGCTCGCGGGCCAGCTCCAGCAGAACAAATACGGCATCCCCTCCATCCCGACCACGACCTACGTCGAGGGCACGTGGCGCGACGGGCGCTCGCTGCCGCCCAAGGCCTGAGCACCGCGGGAGTGTTGCACGTTCAACACATTGACCGTCCGACGCCCTTGCCCTCCCCGCCCGGCGTCGCATCGAGTACCCCTGTCCGAACGCAACCACCCGATCACCGAATCCCATGAGTCTCCCCATCAAACCCGCCGCCCAGTGCGCCTTCGACCAGATCTCGCTCGGCGAAGTGATGCTCCGCCTCGATCCCGGCGAGGGCCGCATCCGCACCGCCCGCCAGTTCACCGCCTGGGAAGGCGGCGGTGAATACAACACCTCGCGCGGCCTGCGCAAATGCTTCGGCCTGAAAACCGCCGTCTGCACCGCCTTCGTCGACAACGAGGTCGGCCACCTCGTCGAGGACTTCATCATGCAGGGCGGCGTCGCGACCGACTTCATCAAGTGGCGCGAGGACGACGGCATCGGCCGCACCATTCGCAACGGCCTCAACTTCACCGAACGCGGCTTCGGCGTGCGCGGCGCCGTGGGCGTCTCCGACCGCGGCAACACCGCCGCCTCCCAGCTCAAGCCGGGCGACTTCGACTGGCAGCACATCTTCGGCAAGCTCGGCGTGCGCTGGCTGCACACCGGCGGCATCTTCGCCGCCCTCTCCGCCACCACCGCCGACCTCGTGATCGAGGCCGTCAAGGCCGCCAAGCAGCACGGCACCATCGTATCCTACGATCTCAATTACCGCCCCTCGCTCTGGAAATCCATCGGCGGCCTCAAGAAGGCCCAGGAGGTCAACCGCGAGATCGCCAAGTACGTCGACGTCATGATCGGCAACGAGGAGGACTTCACCGCCTCGCTCGGCTTCGAGGTCA
>JAEZSJ010000294.1 GCA_023443985.1 Verrucomicrobiota bacterium
TCCTGCAGCTGGAGGATGAAATAGAGGTAGCCGTACGTGCCTGCCAGTCCGCCGCCCACGATCAGGCAGCGCCGTCCCGTCCGCAGCACGCTCGCGCTGTAGCCGGTCACGAGGAGCGTGCTCACCGCCGCCGCACACCCGTAGGCCACGCCCACGGAGATGAACTCGCTGAGCGCCAGATAGCCCAGGAAGAACAGGACCAGCGCCGCGCCGACCATCAGATACTGCAGCGGATGGATGCGCAGCCGTGCCGTGACCTCGAACAGGAAGAAGTTCGCGAAGACCAGCAGGAGGAACAGCACCCCGTACTTGAGCGCGCGCTCGATCAGCCGGTACGCGTCCACCGGTTGCCGCAGCGTCACGGCGACGGCCGAGTTGATGATCTGATACGCACTCACCTCGCCCTGCCCCGCCCCCTCGGTCCATTGCTGCGGGTACCCGCGGCCGAAATAGGACTGCTCCCAGGTCGCCTCGAACCCACCCGCGCCGACCACGCGGTCGGCGGGCAAAGAACCTCCGCCGAAGCTCGGGTCGGGCCAGCTCGACTTGAGCGTCACGTGATTCTGGGCACCCACGGGGGCGACGGCCAGGCGCGCGCTGCCCTGCAGCTGGAGGTCCACCGAAAACGTCACGCCGGCCGCCGCGCCCGCGGGGTCGAGCCGGACCGGCGCCTCGAGCGTCTCGCCCCAGCCCTCCCGCGGCGTTCCGGGCTCAAGCACGACCGGGCGGTCGCCCCAAGCCAGCACCGGCGCCGTCCGCAGCCCGTGCGGGAACGTGAGGCCGAGGAAGAGGCGCGCCTTCGACCAGTCGACCGCCGCACCGTCGATGCCGATCGCCGCCGCGTCCGGCTTGAAGCGGCCGCGCACCGCAAGCTGCGTCTCGTACACCGGGACGGTGAAGATCCCGCGCCGCCGCAACGAGGGCTCGACCACTCCGGATACGTCCAGCTCCGCGGGGAGGAAACAGGCGACGGCGCGGACCGTGCGCACCTCCTCCGTGCGCACCGGCACGCCGCGGGAGTCGTTCACCTCGCGCACGGTCTTCGCAGGGTAGGTGAACGGCACCGTGAGCACCGGACCCGAGAGGGTCTGCTCCCCGCCCCATGTCTGCGCAATCTCCGCCTGCGCCTCCTCCCGGAAACCCAGCCGCTCGCGCCGCACGCCGTCCACCAGCAGTAACGCGATCCAGAGCAGCGCGATCAACAGGCCGATGGCGAGGAGCTTCAGGCCGGTGGCGATGCCACGGGAGCTCGCCGGGACGGGAATCGGAGGCGGGGTGACGGGAGGAGTTTCCATGGCGCAAGTCTCGCACCGGCGCATGAAGGCATGATGAAGCCGCCATGAAATGACGGCGAAATCGCGCCACGCCGGCGCCGCCTCCGTCACGCCGCCGGGAGGCGCAACGTCGCGCGCGTGCCGACCGCGCCGGCCCGGTTCACGAGTTCCGCCTCGCCGCCGTGCAGGTGCGCGATCTCCCGCACCAGCGCCAACCCCAGACCGGTGCTCTTGCGCCCTGTCGCCGGTCGCTCGAGCGAATAGAAACGTTCGAAGATGCGCCCCAAGGCGTAGTCCGGCACGCCCAGGCCCTCGTCCTCCACCGCGAACTCCACGCCCCTGGGGCCGCCCCGCGCGGCGAGCACCACCCGGCCGCCACGGGGCGAGAACTCGATCGCATTCTGCACCAGATTCGCGATCGCCTCGTGCAGCAACGCCCGCTCGCCCCACACCGTGCCTCCGCTTCCCGGCACCAGCTCCAGCGTCACACCGGCCGCGCGGCCGGCGCTGCGGAAACCGTCCGCCACCGCCGCGAGCAACGCCGCTGCGTCGAGCCGCTCCGGGCTGCGCAACGCGGTACGGGCCTCGAGGGCCGAGAGTTGCAGCAGCCGCTCCACGATCTGCTCGATGCGGCCCGACTCGGCGCGGAGATTCTCGAGGAAACGGCGCCGTTCGCCCGCAGGCATGTCCTCCCCGAGCAGCTCGGCGGCGCCACGCACCGCCGCCAGCGGCGCCTTGATGCCGTGCGCCAGGGCCTGCGTGGTGCGCTCCACGTGCCGCTTGCCCTCGAGCGACTCGCGCATCTGCGCGAAGGCCTCGCCGAGGTCGCGCAGCGTCCGCCCGGGAAGCACGGGCGGGGGCGCCGGCCGCCCGTCGCGCACGGCGCGCGCGTAGGTGGTGAGCCGCTCCAGCGGCGCGATCACCCAGTTCGCCGCCACGAGCAGCGCGACGAGCAGGCCGAGCCCGCCGAGCACCGCCCAGAGGACGAGTCGTCGCTGCGCCTCGGTGACCAGGGCGTTGATGGAACGCGTGGGCTTGCCGAGCGACAGCACGCCCACGATCTCGTCTCCGGCGCGGATCGGCGCGGCGATGTGGAGCACGAGCGACTCCGCGTCGCCGGCCACCGCCTGCGTCGCCCGCGCACCGTATCCACCGCGTAACGTCCGGTTCACGTCGCGCCAGTGCGAGTAGTCGGCGCCCTCGTCCGCCCCGTCGGAGTCGAAGACCACGCGGCCCGCCGCGTCGGTGACGTACACCCGGAGGTCGATCTGGGTCTTGCGCAGCGAGTAGACCTGCGCCTCGAAGGCGCGGCTGCGCAGCGCGGCGAAGGCCGTGCGCAGCGGCTCCGGATCGGGCGCCCGGTCGTGCAACTGCGTCTCCAGGAGGGCGGCGAGCAGCCGCGAGGCGTCGACCAACGACTCCTCCATGCTCTCGAGGTAGCGCGGCCTCACCTCCGCGAGCGCCGTGCGCACGATCAGCCACTCGCCGAGGCAGAAGACCACGACGAGGAACAGCGCCAGGCGCAGCCGCAGGCTCATGTCTCCTCCCGCAGGGAGTAGCCGAGGCCGCGATGGGTCTGGATCGGATCGCAGGCGGGCGCCGCGTTGCGCAGCTTCGCCCGGAGCGTCTTCACATGCGCGTCGACGGTGCGGTCCGTCGCGGAGCCGGGATCCGGCCAGCAGGCGTGCATGAGTTGATCCCGTGAATACACCCGGCCGGGATGGGCGGCGAGCGTGCGCAGGAGGCGGAATTCCGTGGCGGTGAGTTCGAGCGCCGCGCCGCGGTAGGCGATGCGGCAGCGTTCCTCGTCGATCCACCACAACGGCCGTCCCGTGGCGACCGGCACCGCCTCGGGCGCGCTCTGCGGCTCCGCCGCGCCGGCGGGCGACCGCCGGCGCAGCACCGCCTTCACGCGGGCGGTGAGCTCCCGCGGGGAGAACGGCTTCGCCAGATAGTCGTCGCCGCCGATCTCGAGCCCGACGACGCGGTCGATCACCTCGCTGCGCGCGGTGAGGAAGATCACCGGCAGGTCCGGCCAACGGGCCCGCAGCTCGCGGCAAAGATCGAAGCCGTTCGCGTCGGGCAGGCCCACGTCGAGCACGACCAGCGCGGGCAACGCCGCCGCCAAGGCCTCCCTCGCCTCCCCCGCCGTCGCGCACCACCAGGGGACGAACCCTTCCGTGCGAAGCGCGTACACCACCGTGTCGGCGATGGCGCGTTCGTCGTCGACGACGAGGATGGCGGGAGGGGCGCCGTGGGACATGCCAGAGTTGTGACGCACGCCGCGGGAGCCGGCAAGTGCGGCGCCGGCGCAAACAAAAACCGCACGGCGCTCCCGCCGTGCGGTTCCGAAGTCCGGCGCGCGCGGTTCAGTCCCAGCGGCCGTTGATGAAGATGTAGCCATGGCCGCGCCGTTCCCACCGCGGGTGGCGCCAGTGGTGATGCCCGCGCGGCGGGCGGTCCCAGCGACCGCCGATCCAGACGTGGCGGCCGCTGTGCCAGCCCCAGTAGCCGTCGATCCACACGAAATCGAAGCCCGGGCGCGGCGGGCGGTGCCGCTCGATCCGCAGCGGGGGCGGGGCGACGGTGATCACGCCGTCGCTGCGCCAGCCATCGCTCTCGATCACCACCGAGGTGCGCGGCCGGAGGTAGCCGCGGTCGCGCCAGCACCCGTCGACGAACACGTAGCCGTGGCCGCGGCGCACCCAGCGGGGCGAGACCCAGACGACATCGGGACGCGGTGGCAGATCCCAGCGGCCGCTCACCCAGACGTGCCGGCCGGCGCGCCACGTCCAGTATCCGCCCAGCCAGACGTGGGCCGGCGACGGACGTTCGACGATGATTTCCCGCTCGGGCGGGGGCGGCACCGCCTCCACGATCTCGGCGTCCGAGCCGTTCGCCTCGGCGCCGGCCGCGGCCTCCTGCCAGTACCCTTCGACGAGGACAAAACCGTTGTCCTTCTTCTCCCAGCGCGGCGCGACCCAGGCGGCACCGGCCGCGGGGGGCATTTCCCAGTGGCCGGCATCCCAGACATAGGCGCCATCCTGCCACCGCCAGTGGCCGGAGATGTAGACATGTTCCGCCGAAGGTTGATCGCCCACCGTGTCGGCGGTGGAGGGGGGCAGCGGCTTGTCGAGAAGCGGCGCCGGGGCGAGTTGAGGAGCGTCGGGGATCTGTTCGGCGGCTTCGGTGGCGACGGCGGGCAATGCACCACAAAGCAGGATACCGAAGCAGGCGATCCGGAGCGGGCTCCTGAGCGCGCGAGGACGGGGCGCGGCGGGGAAAGCTTGGGAGTTCATAGCGGGAGGAATAGACGGCGTGGGCGACGACTTGGTTCCACCAAGGAACACGGCCACGCTACCGCGCACCGCAAACCGGGCAAGCGGAGCCCGGGGCAACGGTCCCGCCGCGGCCGGTTCAGGGCCGACACCGGCACGAACGGTCCTCCCTCAGAGGCTGAAATACGGCAGCAACAAGTCCTCCATGGTGTGGAAGCCGCGTTTCTTGCCGCAGAGGTTCTGCGCGGCGAACAACGCGCCGTCGCCGAAGGCCTCCCGCGAGATCGACTCGTGCTTGAGGCGCACGGTCTGGAACGGGAACCCGAACAGGATCTCGTGCGTGCCGA
The DNA here is from genome assembly GCA_023443985.1 of Verrucomicrobiota bacterium. Taxonomy (GTDB): domain Bacteria; phylum Verrucomicrobiota; class Verrucomicrobiia; order Opitutales; family Opitutaceae; genus CAJCBL01. The sequence continues at coordinate 4,900 of JAEZSJ010000294.1, forward strand.
TGATGCCGCCGGCGCGGATCTTCTTGATGGCCGCCCGGCGCACGCCGAGCGAGTCGGCGATGCGCTTGGCCGTGCCGGAGACATCGGCCTTGCCCTTGAAATGCTCCTCCACGACTTCGATGTCCGTGTAGGGGGCGATCTTCTGCAGCACCTTGGCGGCGAGCATCAGGAAATTGATGCCGATGGTGATGTTGGGCGACCAGAGCACCGGCGTGCGGCGGGCGAGGCGCCGGAGCAAGGCGACCTTGCTCCGCGGGTATTGCGAGATGGCGGTGATGATCGCCACGTCGCGCTGCGCGGCCGCCTCGCCGTAGTACTCGATCCCGTCCTCCGACGAGAAATCGACCACCACGTCGACCGGGAACTGCTCGAACAACTCGTCGGCCGTGAACGCGTCGCGGGCATAGATGTACCCGGGCTCGGACGAGGGGATGCCGAGGAACTCCGCCACCGAGCGGTGCTCCAGCTTGGTGCTGCGGCGTACCACCCATTCCAACACAGTGTCCGGGCTCCGGAGGAACACCGACGCCACGGCGCGGCCCGCACGGCCAAAGCCAAAGATACCAACCTTCATACTCTTGTTTCCTTTCCTGATGTTCGACGCGTCTCGCGGTGAAGACGTGCCGTGTAGGGGCTGTGATTCCCGGTAACCGAAGCCCCGGGGCGGAGATCTCCCATCCCCGCCATAGGCCGTAGTGCGTTCCGGTGGCCTGTAAAGGCAGAGTTCCCTTCCCGCCGAAAAAAGTCGGCGCCGGTTGCCCGATACGGGACCGGGCCGGGTTGGCCGCGGGGTTCACCGCCCCGCGTGCCGCCTCAACGCAGCTGCAGGGTGTCGCCCTCGAAGGTGAGGCCGAGGCCGGGCACCTCCACCGCCTTCCGGTCGCCCTGTTTGCGCACGCGGCCGGCGATCCAGGCGTCGTAGCCGGCGGCCGTGGCGGCGGCGACGGTGGCCTCCGCCAGCTCGGGGGCGACATACGCGGCGAAACCGATGCCCTGGTTGAAGGTCGCGTAGGCCTCGCGAAGCTCGATCGGGCCGGCCTCGCGCAGGAAGCGGAAGAGCACGGGCTCGGGCCGAAGGTTGGTGATCTCGTAGACGAACGGCTCGTCGAGGCGCATGAGCTTGCGCCAACCGTGGCCGGTGACGTGCGCCACGTAGTTGAGCTTCAGCCCGCGGCGCTGGCACTCGCGCACGAACGCCACGTAGATCACGCTCGGCGCCAGCAGCGCCTCGCCGAACGTGCGCCCGTCCTCGAGCGGCGTGAGGAACGCCTGCGGCAGCGACTCCGCAATCTTGCGACAGAGGGTCAGCCCGTTGGTCTGCACGCCGGACGAGGCCAGGAAGATGATGCTGTCGCCGTCGCGCACGTCGCCGACGATGCGGAGCGCCTTCGGCTGGATCTTGCCGATCGCGGAGCCGGCGAGCACGATCGTCTGCGGTTCGACGATCCCCCGCAGCGTGGGCGTCTCCCCGCCGCCCCAGACCGCGCCGGCCTGGCGGCAGCCCTCGGCGAAGCCCTCGACCAGGCCCGTCATGCGTTTCTCGTCCGCAAACCAGCCGGAGTCGCCCACGGCGGCGTGCATCGCCACCGAGATCGGCAGCGCCCCGCAGGTGACGAGGTCGTTGACGATGGTCGCCACCGTGTCGATCGCGACCTCGCGATAGAAACACTTGCCGCTCTGCGCATACATGGCGTCGGCGACGAGGTTCTTGGTGCCGAGCCCCTCTTCGACGTGGGCCAGATAGTGGTCGTCGGCCTCGATCAGATACGCGCTCTCCCCGCGGATCGCGGCCGGCTCGCGATAGCCGTGCGCGGTGAGCAACCCGGCGG
>JAEZSJ010000350.1 GCA_023443985.1 Verrucomicrobiota bacterium
GGGGTGGGCCCCTTCGGTGCGGGTTTGGGCGCCGGAATGGGGGTGGGAATTGGGGCTGGCTTCGGGGCCGGGGCCGATGTGGCCGGCTTGGGCGCGGGCGCCGGAATCGCGGGCTTGGCCGGTTGCGCGGCGGCCGGCTTGGGGGCGGACGGCAACGCGATCTTGAAATTCGCGGCGGTGCTCGGATGCCAGACCGGCTTCCAGGCGTTGCCGTTCTTGGCGTTGAGGCCGGCACGGTGCAGCAGGCCGAACGAGGCCGGCGCGAGCTGGCCGGGGAGCAGATCGCCGGTGACCTGGAGGCCGAACTCGTTGAGCGCCACCTCCGGGTCGGGCTGCCAGTTGGCGGTGCCGATCGCGGCGGCGAGGTGGTTGATGAGCCAGTTCTGTGTGCCGGTGAGGCCGGCGCAGGCGAGGGCGGGTTTCTCGCCGCGGGCGGGGAGGGCGGCCAACGCGCTGGACAGGGCGGGAGCGAGTGCTCCGGCGATACGCGGGGCGGCGTCGGTGAAATCGAAGAGATCGCCGTAGAACAACCGGGCGGCGGCGAGCTGGTACTTCAGGTTGAGCTCGGCGCGGATCGTCTCCCAGACATCGGTCAACTTCACCTCGCAGGGCACCACGGCTTCGACGCCGTTCGGCGTGACGAGGAACAGGTGGGACCGCTCGAGCCCGAGCTCCCACAGCGCGACCGCGTTCTGCCCGGTCACGCGGAGCAACCGGCTCACCGCGCCGATGTGGTCGAGCACGCCGGGGCCGATCGGGCTGGGGGAGAGTTTGCCGCGCTCGGCGCCGGCGAGAAGCTTGTCGAGGCCCTCCTTCGGGGCGACGGCGATGAGCCAGCGGTTTTCGCCGGACACCTCGACCGGGGCGCCCTTCGCCGCGGAGCAGCCCGCGACGACGAGCTCGCCCGCGAAACCATGGGGCAGGCTGCCGGCCACGGCGCCGAGGGTGGCGTCGCCGCCCGCCGCGCGTACTTGTTCGTCGGTGACGATGTGCCACGAGGTCGCCGGGACGAAGCCGCCGATCCCCGCGCTCCAGCCGGCGGTCTGCCAGTCGGCGGCCGCTTCGTTGAGGAGCAGTTCGAGGATGGCCTTGTTGTCGAGCGCGGCGTTGCGTGCCATGCCCACCGCACCGGCTTCGACTCGGATCACCTGCAACGTGCTCGAGGTGAGCTCGACAAGGTGATTGGTGGGAGCGTCGCCTCCGGTGGAGGATGCGGAAGAACTAGGATTCATGGCGGAAGGTTAGGGCGGAAATCCGGGAGTATGGCTGGGGACGGGCCGTATTCTGATGCAACCAGCTTACACAGCGCACGTTTTAAATTCTAGGTCAATGACCTGTTAAAATTTCGTCACGGTCGAGCGGTGGCGTGTCGCGCGACGCGGCGGACGGCGTATCCGGGGTGTGGTGCGGCGGGTCAGGTGCGTAGCTTCAGGTCGAGCACTTTGACGGCCTTGACCGGCCACTTGGAGACGGTGATCCCCTTGGCGCCGCGGCTGGAGATCGCGAGGCCGGAGGCGTCGAACTCGAACTCGCGCACGCGGGCCTTGCTGCGGCCGTCGAGCAGGATCTGGAGTTTGGTCGGCATCTCGGCGGGCGAGCGGGCGACATCGAGCCAGACGATGTGCGAGCCTTCGGAGGCGGTGAGCGGGTAGAGCTTGTCGCGGGTGAAGCCGCCGAGCTGGAAGCGTTTGAGGTAGGCCTTGCCGCTGTCGCCGTCCTGGTAGACGAGGGTGAATACGGTGGTGTCGCCCTCCTTGGGCACGACGGCCACATGGATGATGTCGCGGCCCATGAACACCTTCTCGGCGACGCGCGAGACCTTGAGTGTGCCGTCGGCCATGATGCAGAGCACATCGTCGAGGATGGAGCAGTCGCCGAGGTAATCGTGCTGGCGCCAGTTCAGGCCGATGAAGCCCTGCTCGCGGTCGACATAGAGGCGCTGGTTGGCGGAGACCACGGCGTGGGCGCTGATCTGCTCGATCTCGTCGTAGGTGGTGCGGCGTTTGACGCCCTTGCCGTATTTCTCGGCGAGGCGCTCGAACCAGGCGATGGCGTAGGGGACGAGGTTCTTGAGGTTGGCCTTCGTCTCCTTGATCTCGGCCTCGATCTTCCGGATCTGCTCGTCGGCCTGGAAGCGGTTGTACTTCGAGATGCGCTTGATGCGGATCTCGGTGAGGCGGGTGATGTCGTCGTCGGTGACCTCGCGCCGCAGTTGCTTGAGGAACGGCTTGAGCCCCTCGCGGATCTCGGCGAGCACGTTCTCCCAGGTCTCCGATTTCTCGATCCGGCGATAGATCCGCTCCTCGATGAAGATGCGTTCGAGCGAGTCCCAGTGCCACTGCTGCTCGAGTTCGCCGAGCTGGATCTCGAGCTCCTGCTTGAGCAGGGCGACGGTCTTGTCGACCGAGCGGCGGAGGATCTCGGAGACACCGAGGAAGGCCGGCCGGTCGTGGCTGCCGCGCCCGGCGGCGGCGGGCACGGTGTCGATCACGCAGGCGGCGGGTGAGATCGAGACCTGGCAGTCGGTGAAGACATAGAGCTGCTGGATGAGCTGCTCGGCCTCGGCGCCCTGCGGGAGGTGGACGAGGATCTCGACGTGCTCGGCGGTGTTGTCGTCGATGTGGCGGATCTTGATCTTGCCCTTGGCGTTGGCCGCGAGGATCGAGTCGATGAGCGACTCGGTGGTGGTGCCGAAGGGCAGCTCGGTGATGGCGAGCAGGTATTTCGACCGCGTCTCGATCTTGGCGCGGATCTTCACCTTTCCGCCGCGTTCGCCGTCGTTGTACTCGGAGAAGTCGGCGATGCCGCCGGTGGGGAAGTCGGGGAAGATCCGGAAGCGTTTCCCCTGCAGGTGGTTCACCGCGGCGCGGCAGAGGTCGTTGAAATTGTGGGGCAGGATCTTGGTCGAGAGGCCCACGGCGATGCCCTCGGCCCCCTCGAGCAGCACCAGGGGGAACTTCGCCGGGAGCGTGACCGGCTCCTTGGTGCGGCCGTCGTAGCTGAGCTGCCAGACGGTGGTCTTCGGGTTGAAGAGCACGTCCTTGGCGAAGGGGGTGAGCCGGGCTTCGATGTAGCGGGCGGCGGCGGCGCCGTCGCCGGTGAGGGTGTTGCCGTAGTTGCCCTGGGGTTCCACGAGCCAGCGGCGCTGGCCGAGGTGGACGAGCGCGGCCTCGATCGAGGCGTCGCCGTGCGGATGGAGGCGCATGCAGGCGCCGACGACATTGGCGACCTTGTGGAAACGGCCGTCGTCCATCTCCCAGAGGGTGTGGAGGATGCGCCGCTGGACCGGCTTCAGTCCGTCGTCGATATGGGGGACGGCGCGGTCGAGGATGACGTAGCTGGCGTAATCGAGAAACCAGCCGCGGTAGTTCTGGGCCAACGGTGCGGGATCGGCGCTGGCGGGGAGGTTGGGCGGCGGCACGGGGGCGGCGGGCGTGGACGGCTCGGCGGGCGCGG